>JAEUIG010000604.1 GCA_016795125.1 Planctomycetaceae bacterium
CAAACCCGAACAGTTCATCAAAGGGCATCGGGCTACGATCGACCTCGATATCCATCAGGCCGAACTGTTCCATCCCCAGCGTATACAGCCTGATTTCATCGTCCGCAGCGCGTGCGATCTGGAATCGGAGCCACACCGGCACCGGGAAGTGCTCATCGGACATGTCCGCGCAGAACTCCTCGAACACCTGGCGAGAATTGCACACGCAGGCCGTTCCCCAGTACACCCCCAGGCCGTCGAACAGATCGAGCGCGGCGAGCGCGAGTTTTGACAGGGTGATTGCCGACTGCACCGGAGAACCCTGTTGGCCGCCCATGTTCGTGACGATCACGTGAGAGCGATGTGCGGCCGCCGCCTGCTTGCCTTCCGGCCAGAGGAAGTTGCGATCAGCGTTCTCCTCAGCCTCTCCATTCGGGACCGGCGCCGGCATGTGGGCGAGGAATCCCACGGTCTGTTCCCCGTGCGTCACCGTCACGATGTTTGCATCGGACACCTCGGCAGAGTAACCGCGGCCGAAAACTCGCGAGACGACTGCTTGTGCGCGCGAAAGGTCGTCAGGTTCCGATGCCTTGCAGAGCACAAAACAGACGCGCAGCCCACGTTCTCCGGAGGAGTCGCCCCCGTCGCCCCGGGGTTTTTGAGGCGGCTTTGTCCGACGAAAAAGATCGAGAATTCCCATGGCTGGTCGAGTCGG
This sequence comes from Planctomycetaceae bacterium, assembly GCA_016795125.1. GTDB lineage: Bacteria > Planctomycetota > Planctomycetia > Planctomycetales > Planctomycetaceae > JAEUIG01. Next base: position 695 of record JAEUIG010000604.1, read on the forward strand.
TTGGAGGCGCAATCTCGCACATGCGCCAACACGCAGGCCGTATGTGCGTCAGCGGTTCGGGTCGCTGATTGATCCGGCGCGACCACCGGCGATGCCCTGGAACGTGATCGCGTGCCCGCCATTCTGCGCCTCACAGGGGCCCGACGCCACCGAATCAGCCAAGCCGGGTGCGACCTGGTTCACAAGCATCATCGTCGCCAGAGCGGCGACCGGCCGGTGGGCGGCGACTCCGACTACTCTTTCGACAATGCCCGCGCAGAGACAAGGCACCCGGCGATCAGCACGGCGGCGGTGACGATGGCGGTGATCTGGACCAGAGCAACAAGAGGCAGCATGGCGGCGTTCTTCGGCATGAGGGACAGGGACGGCTGCGATTGCCGTCTGCAGTATCGCCCTCAATGCTGAAGTGCCCGTGAAGCCAACCTGAAATCGGCCTCATCTTCGCGCGCAAGTACCGGGCCGGCGGTATTGGCCGCCGCTTCTCTCGCGATTGTCCAACTCACCCCTGCCGTTTCACCATCGCCTCCACCCACACCGGCACATACGGGATGATGCAGCCCTTCGACGCCGGCCAGTCCTGGTAGAGGCCGATCTTCTCGCCGATGGCGACGGCGCGCTTGCGCAGCCTGGGGTGTTGGATGCCGATGGCGCCCAGCGTGTTGTTCATGGTCCACTGCACCTCCGGCTTCGCCTTCGGCATTTCCTTTTCAATGCGATCGAGCAGACCGGGCAGGTCGAGTCCGTCGGCGTTGCCCTTATTGATGCGGCTCGCGGTGAAGTGCCAGCCCGCCCGGGCGGCCCAGCGATCCTGCGCCTGCATCCACTTCTCGCGCAGCGAGTCCTTCGCGGGATGCTCGGCGACGACATACGAATTGAACCAGTCGGCAACCTGGGCGCAGGTGGTGGAGCGCGTCAATCTGTCGAGGTCGTCGACGGAGAGCGACTTGGGTTTGAGAATCAGGGTGGCGAGGAGCTGCGCCTCGACATTGCCCGTGTCCCAGAGTTCGAGCGCCAGCTCGTGATCGGTCTTGAGTTTTTTCGCCAGCGCGCGGATGTCGCCGAGCTTCACGCCGAACTGGTTGTCGGGCGCGCCGGACTTCGTGTTGTGAGCACGTCGGACTTCGTTACCGAGATTTTCAAGCTTTGCAAGAACGTCATGTGCGGTCATGCCGCTGATTATACGACTCCCCCGGGTCCGGCCAACCACGACCGTCCAGCGGCACCGGCGCTTCCTTCACTCCGGCGGGAGTGCGCGGATAGGTTACGCTGCAGGATGCGCAATCCGACCTGTCTGACCCGACTCCTGGCAATGTGCATGTTCCTCACGTTCGACGGCGCCGTCCGGCACGATCCGGACATCGATGCCTGGCTGGCGGCACAGCCGGCCGAACTCGGATCGATCGCCCGGCATTGGTTTGACATCATGCGCGACTGCGGCGACGACGTCCGCGAGCTCATGCACGACGGCTGTCCGGTGGCGTGCGTCGCCGATGCGCCCTTCGGTTACGTCAACGCCTTCACGGCGCACGTCAATGTGGGATTCTACCACGGCGCCGATCTCCCGGATCCCGCGCGCCTGCTGGAAGGAACCGGCAAGCGGATGCGTCACGTCAAGCTGAGACCCGCAACATTGATCGACCTGGCTGCGCTGGACACGTTGATCGCTCACGCTTATGCGGACATCCGGGTCCGACGAGCGGAGCAGAGTCCGCCCCCCGATTCGCGTCGCCGCTGATCACCGTCTCGTCATTGCGCAACTCTGCGCCTCTGTTACGGTGCCTCCGTTCACCGACAACCGGAATTCGACGATTCACCAGGGCCGAAAACCAATTCATGAACATCGAGATCCTCAACACCCCGCGGCGTTTTCAGCTGTACGGCAAATCTTCGGCGGTTGAACTCCACGAGATCGCAGCCACCGGAATGCGGCTGATGGACGAATTGTGGCGAATCGTGAAAGGCTCGCAGACGCCCAACACCGGCATCAACCACTGGGTTTATCTGCCGGACGGCCGCATGTTCGTCGGGGTCGAGTTGCAGCCGGGCGCCCCCGCACCGGACGGACTGGAGTCGCGGCAGTTCGAACTGCGCCGCCACCTGCAGCACACCCACGTCGGCCCGTACCAGGCCCTGCCGGAGAAATGGCAGCAACTCAAAACAGAACTGGCCGCACGGGGCGAAGCCATCTGCGGGCCGTCACTCGAAATCTACGGTCACCATGGTGACGATCCAGCGAAACTCGAGACGAAAATCCTGATCGGTCTCTCACCGGCGCCGTGACCCACGACCCACTATTCCCTCTGCTCAAAAGCACTTCTCTCCAGGCAACTTTGACGCCTGCCGGGCCCAGCCTCCCAGCAGCGTCTCGTCGATCTCATCCCCCTCGTAAATGTGGAAGTACCGCACCGCCGGCTGCTTGGATTCAACGGGAGGAAGAGGACGCAGCGACGCGCCCTGAAAGAATGCCACCTTGATGTACTTCGTGATGCAGTGGTAACTGAGAAACCACCCCTCCCCTGCGATCCCGTAGAAGGGCGAATTCCACCGCACCGCCTTCTGAACATTCGGAACGTGCCGCGAGACGATCTCGTCGATGCGGCGGCCCACGTCGCGTTTCCAGCCGGGCATCGCCGCAATATACGTCTGCACGGGAGCGTCGCCGTCGGCCTTGGCGATCTGCGGATTGCCCCCGGAGAGCAGCACCGGCTTCGCCGGCGTCCCCTTGCGGACGACTTTCTTTTTCGCAGCGACTTTCTTCGATGCCTTGCGGGCCATTGTGCTCACTCCTGAAGCGCCGTGCCCATCGCGCACGGTTCGCGATTCTGGCGCCTTCGATTCGAATCGCTCACTCCCCCAGCAGCTCCGGCGGGACCGCATCGGGCCTCAGCTCGGCGAGCGGCCGGCCCGCGTATGCCCCGGCACTGGACCACTTCCATTCCAGCGGATCGGCGACCAGCCCGCGGCGCACCGGGTTGTGGTGCAGGTGGTTGATCAGCGGACGGACCGGCAGCGTGTACTCGACGTTGCGGTTCTGTCCGCTCGTCCGCTGCCAGAAGTCGTAAGCGATCTGTCCCCCCTGTTTGCTGCGCAGACGATTCAGCACCTGCGGGGACTGCTCCGCCAGGATCTCGATCGCTCGATCCTGATAGGCCGCCTTGATCGCATCGAGGTACACGCCGATGTCGTAATTGAGCTGCCGTGACTGCACGAGCAGATGGAAGTGGTCCGGCATGAACACAAACGCCCAGACGGCGAAGTTGAAGCGATCGCTGACAGTCCGAATGCACTCGGCCAGGTGTGAACAGGCGGCGGAGACCTCCAGGACCGGCTGGCGGTGATGTGCCCGCAAGGTGAGTTCGTGCGCGGGAAAGAAACGGCCGCGCGGCGGGGGAACCCAAATCGGGCGCGAAGGATCGCTCTTCGTCGCGGCTACTGGCTTCGTCGCCGGCGGGGCCGGGGGGGAAGTCGACGCAGCAGGCACCTTGGGAACCGCGGGCGAGGGCGGCGGCGGCGCCGTCGGCGGCATGACCTGCGCGGGCGGCATCGGCGGAGGCATGACGAATTGCGGCATGACCGCCGCGGATGCCGCCTGAATCGCGGCCAGCGCGTGGGCCTGCGTGGGAAACCAGTCGCCGGGCTGGGCAAAGCCGAACCTGGCGAGGGCCTGGAGAAACTCGGGTCCCCCGCCGCTGAAGACGCAGATTCCGCCGCGCTGGCGGGCATCGCGAACCAGGAACACCAGTCCGCGCAGCTGCTCGTCCGTCAATTCACTGGTGGGCTGAACATCGATCAGCAGGTGCAGGATGCCCGAATTGAACAGGGTGGCGCGGACGATGTTGATCTCGACGCCGAAATCCCGCGCGGGCGCCGCACCGACATGTGGTCGGACCTGCGCCAGCAGGATCGCGTAGACCTGGTAGAGATCGAAGAAGTTGAGCGCGGAGGGCATGGCAACGGTGAAGCCCGGACGGCCGCGAAGTGAAGAGCGTCGGCATCCGGCGCCAGGAGACTACTCGATTTCCTT
>JAEUIG010000612.1 GCA_016795125.1 Planctomycetaceae bacterium
ATTGACCAATGACAAATGCAACCACGAGTTGCGTTCCTCACTGAAACAGATCATCGAATGTCCGAGACTGCAGCCCCAATTGTCCGCGTCGCCGGCATTCACAAGTACTTCCGGCGCGGCGGCGATCAGGTCGACGTGCTCAACAACCTGTCACTGGACGTTCCGGCCGGCGAGTTCCTGGCGCTCATGGGACCCAGCGGCTCCGGCAAGACCACCCTGCTCAACCTCATCGCCGGCCTCGACAAGCCCAGCTCGGGCGAAGTCTGGGTCGGCGACGCGCCGATCTACACTTACTCCGAAGCCCAGCTCGCCCGATGGCGGACGCGGAACATCGGCTTTGTCTTCCAGTTCTATCACCTGATGCCCGTGCTCACGGCCTATCGCAACGTTGAACTGCCGCTGCTGCTCCTCAACCTCACGGCGTCCCAGCGCAAACAGCAGGTCGAAACGGCGCTGAACATCGTTGGACTTTCGGATCGCATGCAGCACCGGCCCGGGCAGCTTTCGGGCGGCCAGCAGCAGCGGGTCGGGATCGCGCGGGCGATCGTCACCGACCCGACCCTGATCGTGGCGGACGAACCGACGGGCGACCTCGACGCCAAGTCGGCCGTCGAAATCCTCGACCTGCTCGGCGAGCTGCAGCGCTCGCTCGGCAAGACCATCATCATGGTCACCCACGACCCGCGCGCCGCCGAGCGCGCCGACCGCATCCTGCACCTCGATAAAGGCCAGCTCGTCAGCGAGGAACGCCCGGCAATGGCCACCGCCTGACGGGTGATCGCTGAGCGGCGAGCCGGGCGGCGTCAGCCCCCGGTTTTGACTCGATGCTTCGCGACGCCGTCGGCATATTGGCGAACGCCGGCAAAGCGGGTACGCTGGCGTCGATCTGACGTCTTGCCTCACGCTCGCGACCGCCACGCCATGAGCCAGATCAGTACTCAGTGCCCGCACTGCCAGACGCGAATGAAGCTGCAGCGCCCGGACCTGGCCGGTAAGACCGCCAAGTGTCCCGCCTGCGATGAGAGTTTCGTCATCAAGCTGCTGAATCCGGCCGGCAACGGCGCGGCGAAACCGGCGACCACAGCGGCCCCATCGCAGAAGCCGGCACAGCCAAAGCCGGCTGCGGCGAAGACGGCGCCACAGAAACCGGCGCAGCAGAAGCCGGCGTCACCGCAGCCGACGAAGGCCGCGGCGGCGAAGCAGGACGTCGACTTCCCCCTCGACGAAGTCGAAATCCTCGACGCCGAGGAAATCACCGACGACGCTGCCTCGGCTGATGAGGACTGGCTCACCGCGCTCGACTCCCTGGCCCCCAAGGGACCGAACACAGGCAAGGCGGCGACCACTTCCGCAGCTCCGGTGGTCCGCGGCCGAACCAAAAAACCGAAAGAGTCCGACAAGCCACGCAAGCGGCAATGGCGCGATGCCGACGGCGAGTTTCCGTTGTGGATGTCGCGGCTGTTCATGATCGGCACCGGCGCGGGCGCCGGCGGGCTGTGCGTCATTTTCTGGGCGGCCACGGTGGCCCGACTCGGCGTCCAGATCGACTGGTTCGCCATTTTTGTCGGCGGCATTGTGGGCGGCGGCGTCAGGCTGGGCGCCAGCAAGTGGGACTTCGGATGGTTCCCGGCCATCACTGCGGCCGTCATCGCGCTCGTGGCGATCATCGGCGGCAAGGTCTACGGCGTGCACACCCTGCGCAAGGAAGCAGCCCGGGAGGAAATGCGCGAGGTGGAGAAAACCATCGCCATGATGAAGCACGGCAATTACCCGATTCATCTCACCGCGCTCGAAATCATCGAGGAGAACGAAGCGGCCGGCATCGACGAGATCCCCTTCTACGAACTCAGCACCGATCCCCGCCGGCTGCCGCAGACCCATGGCCAGGAGCGCTGGGAGGCAGCCACGGCGCGCTGGGAAGGCAAGACCGATGCCGAGAAGGCGGCGATCCGGGCCATGATTGCCGAAGACATTGAAGCGGCCTCCAACTACCAGCCCGAGCCGCTGGCCGTCAACGAGCACACGCTGGTCGTCCGCGGCGTCCCCATTCATTTCGAGGAAGGCTCGCGAACGCAGGTCCTCTCCGTCCTCGACTTCGTCTTCGCCGCCATTGCGCTGGTCGTCGCCTTCCGCATCGCCATCGGCATCCACGGCGAAGGGGACTGACGCGCGAGTCGCAGGACACGCCGAGCGGCGGGGCTCAACCCCGCCGTGCCTGGATGCACGCGCCCGGGACCGTCAAGGTCAGCTCCGAATGTTCGGCTGCCACGCGATTCAGGCGCCGCTCCAACGCTGCAAATGTCCGCTCGACATCAGGCGACGGAACAACCTCCTTCCATCCTGGCAGAAAACCCAGCCGGATGAAGTAGTGCCGCAAAAGGGCCGATCCATCGACGAACCGCTCCCGGAACGAGTGAGTGGCGGCACGCACAAACTGAAATCCCGCAGACTCCAGTTGTGACCTGACGGAATCAATGGTGGCGCGGTGATGAATGTGCGATTCCAGCGCAGCGACTTGATCAGCGAGGCCGAGTTCCCGCAGCACGTCGCGATAAACGTCGTAAAACTCGCGCATGTGGCCGACCAGGTTGGTCGTCACGAACAGCTCGGCGCCGGGCCTGGCGACGCGGAAACACGCCTGCAGCACCGCCTCCCGATTCTCGAAATTGTTGATCCCGAGATTCGACACGATCAGGTCCACGGATGCGTCCGGCAGATCGAATGCCGCCGCATCCTGAACGAGCAGTCGCACATTGCGAAGGCCGAGATGATCGACTTTCCGCGCCAGCCGCTGCATGGCATCCTCCCACGAGTCGACGGCAATGACGGTCGTTTCAGCGCCGCAGCGTTGAGCGAGTTCCAGCGACAACCAGCCTGTCCCCGCGCCGATATCCAGAATCGTCATGCCGGATCGCAGCGGCACTTGATCGAGGATCAACTGCCCGAATCGTGCGGACCACAGCGGCAGTTCGTCGTAAAACTCGCCCGCAGCGGACGTGCGGTGATTGACGGGGGCAGAGTGGTTCAACTCGCGGTTCCTCTCCATCAACCATCAACCCACCGGGCATCGAAAAACGGGCTTGCGGCCCGCCGCCACCTCGTCCGGCCGGCTGACTGGCGTCGAGTGCGGCGCGTTGTGCAGCAGTTCCGGGTCTTCCGCGACGATCGCCCGGAGCGCTTCCACGAACTTGTCCAGCGTTTCCTGCGACTCGGTCTCGGTCGGCTCAATCATGATCGCCTCCGGGACGACCAGCGGGAAATAAACGGTTGGCGCATGGAACCCGTAGTCCAGCAGACGCTTGGCGATGTCCATCGCCGTAATGCCGCGCTCGTCCTTCAGCTTCTTCGCCGACGCGACGAACTCGTGCATGCAGTGCGCGCCGTGCGGCGCCGGGAGCACGTCCGCCAGCTTCGCCTTCAGATAATTGGCGTTCAGCACCGCGTGCTCGGACATCTGTTTCACGCCCTGCGCTCCCAGCGTGCGCAGGTAGCAGTACCCGCGAATCAGAATGC
>JAEUIG010000633.1 GCA_016795125.1 Planctomycetaceae bacterium
CAAGCGGCTGGTCGCCTATAGCTCGGTCAGCCACATGGGTTACGTGCTGCTCGGAATTGCGATCTGGCAGATTGACGAAGCCACCGGCGCGACGACGAATCGCGACTACTGGAACATGGGCATCAACGGCGCCATGTTCCAGATGCTGGCGCACGGCGTCTCCAGCGCCGGCATGTTCTTCTGCGTCGGCGTCCTGTACGACCGCGTCCATCACCGCGACTTGAACCAGTTCGGCGGGATCATGCAGCGGATGCCGCTGTACGGCGGCATCGCCGTCGGCATCTTCTTCGCCGGCCTCGGTCTGCCGGGCTTGTGCGGATTCATCGGCGAAGTGTTCACGGTCGTCAGCAGCTGGAGCTACAGCCACGCCATGGCCATCATCGCGGCCTCGGGCGTCATCCTGACGGCCGGGTACATCCTGTGGACCATCCAGCGGGTGTATCTCGGTCCCGAATACAAGGGGCCTCACGGCGAAGACCTGCGTCCGGCCAATGGCCGGGAACTGACGATCGGCTTCATCCTGCTGGGACTGGCCATCGTTCTCGGCGTGTTCCCGGCGCTGATGTTCAACCTGATGGAAGAGTCAACCCGCCTGCTGACCGACAGCCTCGCCGCCGGTTACAGCGCGATGCACCAGGCGCCGCCGCAGGTGACCTCGGTCATCGGAAAATGACGTACTAGCCGCGACCGTAAGGGAGCGCACCATCAACCATCGAACCGCTTCCTGACGGGCGCGGCTGGTCAATAACGACGCGTCTCAACCAATGACCTTCGACTCCCTCATCAACGGACTCGTCAGCGGCGACCTGCCTCGCTCGGCGCAGATCTTCGCCCCCGAGCTGGTGCTGTGCGTCACCATCGTCGCACTGCTGCTCGTGCGCATGCTGTGCGGCGTGCAGAAGCTGCCGGCCTGCTGGGTCGCGCTGATCGGCACGCTGCTGGCGTTCGTCGGCGTGTTCGCCCAGTTCATGTACCTGAAGACCGCTTCGCCGGAAGCGCTCGACATCGACTGGCTGTTTCGCGCCGCCCGCATTACGGAAGACGGCGTCGGCACCCAGGGCGGCTATTTCACCAGCCTCCTGATGCACGATCAGTTCACACTGTTCATCCGGCTCGGCATTCTGCTGTTCTCCGTGCTCGTCATCGCTCTCACCGTGCTGACGGGCATCCCCGACAACGAAGACGGCCCCGACTTCTACACGCTCCTGCTCCGCGGGACGATCGGCATGCTGGTCGCTACCAGCGCCAACCACCTGCTGATGATGTTCGTCGGCGTGGAGATGATGAGCGTTCCCAGCTACGCCATGGTCGGCTTCCTCAAGGGCCGCCGGCAGAGCAGCGAAGCGGCGCTCAAGTACGTCGTTTACGGCGCGGGAGCCGCCGGCGTGATGCTCTACGGAATTTCGCTGCTGGCCGGACTGCTCGGCACGGGCAACATGCCGGAACTCGCCGCCCGCTTCGTCACTGTCATGGGCAGCGAGCCGTTCGCTCCGACCAATGCCACCGCCGTGACAGTCGTACTCGGCGTGATGATGGTGCTCGTCGGCCTGGCCTTCAAGCTGTCGCTGGCTCCGTTCCACTTCTGGTGCCCGGACGCCTTTGAAGGCGCGTCGGCCGAGGTCGCCGGGTTCCTGTCCGTCGCTTCCAAGGCCGCCGCATTTGCGCTGCTGGTGCGGTTCGTGCTGGCGTTCGGCGGAACCGAAGAAGTGCTCTACGACCTGCGAAGCTTCATCGGCATCGGCCTCGCAGTCATCGCCGCGATCAGCATGACGCTCGGCAATCTCGCCGCGTACTCCCAGACCAACGTCAAACGGCTGCTGGCGTATTCGACCATCGCCCATGCCGGGTACATGGTGATGGCCGTCGCCGCCCTGCTTGTATTGTGGGACGCTCCGGAGTCGAGCGGATTTTCGCAGGCAGAACTGGTTGACGCTTCCGTCCGCAGCGTCGAGGGGCTGATGTACTACCTCGGCGTATACCTGTTCATGAACCTGGTCGCCTTTGCCGTGGTGGCTCTGCTCCGGAACGAAACCTATTCCGAAGAGATCGACTCCTACAACGGCCTGGTGCATCAGAATACGGCCACCAAGGTTCTCTGCGTCTGCATGGGAGTCGCGCTCTTCAGCCTGGTCGGAATTCCTCCCTTCGGAGGGTTCTTTGCCAAGCTGCTGATCTTCATGGCCGTTTTCAAGGCCGGCTACCTGCACTGGGCAATGTGGGCCCTGCTGGCAATCGCCGGTGCGAACACGGTCTTCAGCCTGTTCTATTACCTGCGCGTGCTGAAGGCGATGTTCATCAATCCCGAGCCGGCCGAACGCCGCGTCCTCCGCACGCCGGGGGTTGTCGGCGTGTACGTCCTGCTGATCACCGTGCCGATCCTCGCGCTCGGCGCCTCGACCCTGCAGGATCGCCTCACCCGCACCGCCGAAGCCGTCGCCCAGGTCCTGTTCCAATAGAATTCGAAGAATGGAACGCGGATGACGCAGATCAAGCGGATTCACGCGGATAAAGGTTTTCCATGTAAGAATCCGAGAACTCGGAGATCGACCTGAACCGAGTCTGAATTCGATTCAACGGAAAGCTGATCTACGTCAATCTCTTTAATCCGCGTCATCCGCGTTCTATTCTTCCCCTCGGATTCCAATGTTTCCCAGCGACCAGCTCAACGACCTGCAGATTGACCTCGGCCGCAGCCTCCTGCAGTACGTGGGCGAAAGCTGGCCCTGGACGGGCGAGGACGAAACCAGCGAACGCACCGTGCTGGAACGGATCATCGCCGAGCAGAAAGCCACGGTCCTGCAGTTCGCCACCCTGCTGGACGAGCGCAAGCACCGGATCGCCTACGGCCAGTACCCGTCGGACTACACCAGCCTGCACTACGTCGCCCTGGACTACCTCCTCGCTCAGCTCGTGGGTCAGCAGCGCGATCTCGCGGCCGACCTGTCCGCTGCGGTGGACGACGCCGCCGGTGACAACGAGGCCCAGTCCCTGCTGAAGGCCGCCGCCGAGCAGGCCGGCCGCCACGCCGACGAACTCGCTGCCCTCGCCGCCGGCCGCAAGTCGAGATCCACGGTCGTCGGCTGAAGAATGCCCGAATGACCAAATGTCGAATGTTCAAATGACATTCGATCCAGTGTCATTCGACATTTGGGCATTTTGACATTCTCGAATTCGATGCTCATCGACACTCACGCGCATCTCGACGAAAACGCCTTCGCGTTCGACCGCGCGGATGTCGTCGCTGCCGCCGCAGCGGCCGGCGTGACGCGGATCGTGACGATTGGCACGACGCTCGAGAGCAGCCGCGCTGCGCTCGCCATCACGCAGGAATTTCCGGGCGTGTTTGCCGCGATCGGAATCCATCCCAACTATGCGGCCGTTGCGCAGCCGGACGACTGGCGGATGGTTATGGAGCTTGCCGGTGAGGCCAAGGTCGTTGCCGTGGGGGAGACCGGCCTCGACCGGTACTGGGACCACACGCCGATCGATGTCCAGCAGGATTATTTCGACCGGCACCTCGAGCTGTCGCGACGCATCGGCAAACCCTTCATCGTGCACTGCCGCGACGCCGAGACCGACACCATTGCGCAGCTTCGCCGCGCCGCGGAGCAGCAGAGTCTGAACGGAGTCATGCACTCGTTCGCCGGCAGTACCGAGACGGCCGACAGCTGCCTGGACCTCGGGCTGTATCTGTCGTTCTCCGGAATGGTGACCTACAAGAAGAGCGAGGAGCTGCGGCAGATTGCGGCCCGCGTCCCGGCCGACCGCATCCTCGTCGAGACGGATTCCCCGTACCTCGCGCCGGTCCCCAACCGCGGCAAGCGCAACGAACCGGCCTGGGTCCGCCACACGGCTGAAGTGATCGCCCAGGTCCGCGGCATCCCGCTGGAAGAATTCGCCGCTCAGACGACCGCGAACGCCGAGCGGCTATTTGCACTTCCCGAAGCGGGACGCAGATGACGCAGATTTAAAAGATGTGCGCAGATAACGTAGATATCCGGCTGGATCATCTGCGAGAATCTCGTCAATCTGCGTCATCTGCGTTCCTTTGTTAGAGACCACATGGACTTTCTCACCCTCGCCAGGCAGCCGATACTGGTGCTCGGCGTCGCCAACAAAAAGAGTGTCGCGTACCACGTCGGCCGTGTGCTGGCGGCGGCGGGCGCGGACGTGCTGTACGCCGTCCGCAGCGAGGCACGCCGCGAGTCGGTGAGAAAGTTGGTCGGGGATGCGCCGATCTACGTCTGCGACGTCGAACACCAGGACCAGATCGACCGACTGCGGGACGACATCGGTCGGGATCGCGGCAGGCTGGCAGGGCTCGTGCACTCGATCGCCTTTGCCGACTACTCGGCCGGCTGGCTGCCATTTCACGAAACGCCGCGGGCTGCGTTCCTGCGCGCGATCGACATCAGCTGCTTCTCGCTGACGGCGCTTGCCGGCGCCTTCAAGGACCTGCTTGACCGCGAAAATGGCAGCGTGGTGACGATCTCGATCAGCACCACCCGCATGGCGGCGGAGAACTACGGCTACATGGCGCCGATCAAGGCCGCACTCGATTCGTCCCTCTGCTTCCTCGCCAAGTCATTTTCCGAGTTCTCGCACATCCGGTTCAATGCCGTCTGCCCGGGACTGCTCAAAACTTCCGCTTCGGCCGGCATCCCCGGCTACGTCGATTCGTACCTCTTTGCCGAACAGGCCACGCTCCGAAAATCGGCCGTCCAGACCGAAGAGGTGGCGAACGCCGTCGCGTTCCTGCTCTCCCCACGCTCGTCCGGCATCAACGCACAGCGGCTCGTCATCGACGCGGGGATGGAAGTGAACTACTTCGACCACCGGCTGGTCGAACGGGCGATGCGCCCGGACGCCTGACGTCGGGAGGGCGAGGCTCCCGCCGAGCCGCTCGTGCCACTTCGCGTTCAACTCACCTGCAGCACACCGAACGGGATGTGCGCCGTCAACACCTCATCCCTGTATTCAATCCCAAGTCAGCTGCGAGATCTCTCCGCGATAGGGCCAGTCCTCAACACGCGTCACCAATCCGTGACGCAGGGGGTTGTTCAAGACGTACGTCCATTTCTCTTCGTAGATCGCGACCGTCCGCATGCGTGTATCCCAGTGATCGACCTGCCAGCGGCAGTCAGGGCGGCGATACGCCTTTGAGAACCGCGACTTCCAGTACTTGGTCCAGTTCTCCAGACTGATGTCTCGACCGGCCCAGCCTGCAAAGAAATGGATGTGGTCGGGCATGATGACATAGCGGCCCAGCAGCCAGGCGTCGGCGCCTTGCCAGACCTCGCGCAGGATGGCATGGACTTCGTCGCTGGCGAGCCAGGGAACGCGGTTCTTCGTGCAGACGGTCCCGAAGACAATCGTCGGCTGACCGTCGATCAACATGACCCCGTGCGAAGGATGCTGCCGGACGGGAAGTTCAACGTTCAGGGAGTGGGATTCGATTCCCGTTCGGTGAGTGTTCATGCCAACCAGCGTTCTGGACACGAGCGGCTCGGCGGGAGCCTCGCCCTCCCGACTTCACCCGGAGGAAGGCAACGTCCCTACGGCGCCGCCATTGGCGATTCGTCGTCAGCCTCAATCGGAAAGCGTCTCACATCGGCGACTTGTCCCTTCGCTGAAACCCACACCGTGAACACGTTCTGCTCGTCCGGCCTGCTGTACTCGTAGTCATGACCGGCGAATTCAATGGCCCAGACCTCTCGACAGAGCAGGTCGACTGGTCCGCTCTCGGCCAGCGGAATCAGCATGCGTCGCTCTCGAACAACTCCGATTTCCATCGACTTGCATTCGCTGTCGCCTTCGTCTGTCGGCGCAATCGCATCAGCCACTGCTGCCGTCGCGCGATCCACAATCTCCTCCCGGTCAAGCGCCTCGGTTCCTGGAACGCCTTCCTCCAGTGACAGGAACGAACAGTACCAAGCGCCCGGTTCAACGAAATAAGAGTCGCAGAGCGCGCGGCGGGGCGCGATCAGCTTCCCATCCGGCAGCGCCAGCGCAATGTACCGGTAGGGAACGCCGGAAGAGCCCCCTTCCCTGGGAAAAAGCGTCCAGCTCACTTGCCACAATAGTCCTGCATCACCCTGGTCTTTGAGAGATGCTCCCTCGAAATGGAATGCATGGGGCATGTCGAGCATTAAGTCGACGAGCGCGGCGGTCGCGCGGTCCGGCGTGCACCGTTCGACTGTTCTCTTGACCGACTCGAGCTCCGCGAGATCGCCCGTCCCTTCTTCGGGAAGAGAATCGTAGCCATAGGCAAATATCATGTCGCCAACGCTAAAGATCTCCAAGCCGTGGTAGCTGCCTTCGAGCGAACCTCCGAACTCGGGACCGGTGTAACTTTCTGTGAACCATTCACGCAACTCGTCTCCCGCGAGAACACTTCCGCTGCTCGAGACGATGAAGAGGACAACAGCAACCAATCGCGTGATCCGCAGCATGATGTTCCCCTGCTGTTCGTTGCGACAGTCTCCATACCTTCCATCATAGCGGCCAGTCAGACCGCGAGGATCGATTGAAGCAGTCCGTGCCGGATGGGGCCGGTCCGGTGATTCAAGATTGAGGGGGTGGGAATCGTTTTCCGATCGGTGAATGTTCATTTCGGACCGATCCGACGGGCACGAGCGGCTCGGCGGGAGCCTCGCCCTCCCGGCATAAGCACTCCCTACTTCCC
>JAEUIG010000861.1 GCA_016795125.1 Planctomycetaceae bacterium
GGGTTGAACACGCCGACTCCCGCCGGCGCGGTCGCGCGACCGAATCCGTGGGTGATCTCCGCCGGATTTCGCTCCTCGATGGGAATCTCGTCGCCCGTCGCGAGACTCATGTCGAACGTACTCGACGGTGCTGCAACGTAAAACGGAATGCCGTGCGCGCGTGCCAGATGCGCGACGGAATACGTGCCGATCTTGTTCGCCGCGTCTCCATTGGCGGCGATGCGATCGGCCCCGGTCACCACGGCCTGCACGCGGCCGGACTTCATCACCCAGCCCGCCATCGAATCGCAGATCAGCGTCACAGGGACGCCCCGCTGCATCAGTTCCCAGGAGGTGAGCCGCGCGCCCTGCAGCAGCGGGCGAGTTTCGTCCGCGAAGACGTGCAGCTGCTTGCCTGAGGCGGCGGCCGCAAAAATGACGGCCAGCGCCGTCCCGTCGCCGGCCGTCGCCAGTCCGCCCGCGTTGCAATGCGTCAGCACCCCGCTGCCGTCGGCGAGCAGCGCCGCTCCATGCCGGCCGATCGCGCGGCACATTTCCCGATCCTCGCGCTCGATCGCCTGGGCTTCGCTCAGCAGTCGCACGGCCCGGTCGCGGGGCGCGAGCGGGACGGAGTCTTCCGCGACGCGCCGCATGCGGTCCAGCGCCCAGAACAGGTTCACCGCAGTCGGCCGGCTGGTGGCCAGGTACTCGACCGTCTCCGCGAGGTGAGTCTCGAACATGACGGCATCGTGAAGTGCCGGCTGCAGGCCGATCACCACGCCATAGGCCGCCGCGACCCCGATCGCCGGGGCGCCGCGCACGCGCAGCGACCGAATCGCCTCCCACACATCCGCTGAACTGCGGCACTCGATCTCGCGGACCTCTCCCGGAAGCAGCGTCTGGTCCAGCAACATCAGGGAACCGTCGACGCCGCCCACCCAGCGGAGCGTCGGGGGACTGGCGGTCAAATCTGGCATGAAGGAAAGGGCAACAGGAGGTAACAGCGGAAACGGAGAGAGTTGTTGGAGAGCGAATTCAGATAACCGCGAATGAACGCGAACGTGACGCGAACACAACGGGACGATCGAACCTCGTTTTTATTAGCGCTGATTCGCGTTCATTCGCGATCCCCTTCTTTCTTGCGCCAATTCCTGTTCCCGCGTTGTACTCGCTCCTGTCATGGTTCACTCGGCAGCATCCGAGGTTTCTGCAGTTCCCGCCTCCTGTGCTGGCGCCGCCGGCTGCATCGTACTCAGCCATTCGATGCCGCGCGGAATTCCCTCTTCGATCATCGAGTTGTAGTGGTCGCCGGATTCGGCGATCGAAAATGTGCAGTTCTTGCCACTGGATTGCAGGAGGCCTGCAAACGCTTCCGTCGTCTCGAACGGCTCATTGCTGTCGTCGCGGGCATGGAACAGGAACACCGGGCAATTAATGCGGGCGGCATGCGTTTTGGGTGAACTTTGATGGACAAAGTCTTCGACTCCCGGAAACACGAAGCTGACGCCGGGCTGGTCGGTCATCTCCTTGAGCCGCTCTTCCACGTCCGTTGCCGGCGCATACGCCAGGCATCCGCGCAGCCGCGGCTCGTGTGCGGCGAGCAGCAGCGAGTGCGTGGCGGCGGACGAGTGCCCCGCGGAGAAGATTCGCTGCGGATCGACCTGCGGCAGCGTCTTGAGCACGTAGTCGAGCGCGTTGCGGCCGTTAATCACGCCTGCGCGGGCGCGCCGAAACCTGAGGTAGGCGTCGCGGAACCGCTCATCGATCGTTTCGGTGTCCGGCGCTCCCCCGTCGAGCGAATAGAAGACGACCACCATGCCGGCCTCCGCGTAGGGGAGTGTTTCGTCGTGATAGTCGCCGTTGTCCATGTCGTTGCCGGTCAGCAGGATGGTCCCGGCAGGCGCCACGAGCACGCAGCCGAGAGATTGCGCAGCGTGTTCCCCGGGAGGCACGTACACGCGCATCTTCATGCGCATGCCGGGTTCGTCCGAATTCGCAGGAATCAACCCGAAGTCGACGTAGTAGACCTGCACGCCAGACATTCCCACGACACCCATCGGCGCGCCCAGGGACGGGAACTCCGGGGTGGGCACGTCGGCAATCGGAAACAGTTGATCCGGGTCGCCGAGCGGGACATCAGGCGTGCTCGCAGTCTCGAATGCCTTTCGAACGCCGGACAGAAAGGCGATGGCTCCCCCGCCGCAGACCAGCAGGACAACGAGCGCTCCCCCGCCGACGAGAACCCAGATCCACGCCTTGGAGCCGGACGACGCTGTCTGCTTTTTTGCCTTGCCCGCAGGCTTTCTGCCGGACGTTGCCCGGGGCGCAGGCGCCTTCGAACGGGCGGGCGCCTCATCAAAGACATCCTCGACCAGCGCGGCGCCCGGCGTCTCAACCTTGAACGGTTTGCCGCAGTCCTTGCAGCGGATCGTCTTGCCGGCGTACTTGTCGTCCAGTTTGTACTCGCGAAAGCAGCCGTCGCATTGAGTCTGGATCACGGGCGGTCGAGCGGTCGGAGGGCGGGGGCCAGAAATCTGAGATACGACAGGATATCACCACCCTCGAGCATTTTCCGCGTCGAACGGGTTGATGCAGAATGCACCGTCGGTCAGCGACCCGGACGCTTGCAGCGTCCGGGTCGCTTGCGTTGTCGTCGCTCACAGCTGCTCGACGAGAAACACCGTCAGCGAGCGGGCGCCGTGAGCGCCGATGACGAGCGCCTGCTCGATATCGGCCGTCTTGGACGGGCCGGAGATAAACGTCCCGAACGGCGCCTTGCCGACCGGCAGTCGGGCGTACGCCTCGTGCAGATTGTGCACCAGGCTCGCGGCCGGAACGACCAGCGACAGATGCTGCGTCAGGAAATACAGCACGCGGTGCCGCACCCCTTCGCCGCTCACCCACACGGCGCCGTTCTCGGCCACGGCCAGTTCCCCGGCGAGGACCACGTAGTCCACATCCTGCAGGGCATGCGGGTCGTCAATCGCAGCCAGGTCGAAATTCGTCTCACCGACACCGGGAACCAGCGAACAGCGTTTGGCCGCCTGCGCGTACGGCTCAATCGTCGCGAGGTGCGCGTGAGCCTCCGCCCGATCGCGGACGACGACGCATGTCCCGCCGACAAACGCCAAAGTCTCCACGAATTGCCGCTGCGGATCCTCGTACTGAATGCCGGGTGCGATCTGCGGCAGATCAGACGGCCGCGCGTGCAGGCGGAGCTTGGAGAGAATGGCGTTGCGGGAATTCATTTTGGAAAGCGGAGAGCCGAAACCGGCCGAAGAATGTCAGGATTTCGAAATGTCGAATGTCACGACCCACTACCCGCCAATCGAATACATGGGCCGGTCGGGCTGCACGAAGTCGGGGTGATTGATGTGGTGGCCGGCCCACTTGGCGCTCACGCTCGCCCGGACCGCGGCCACGATCTCGGAGTCGGGCGCTCCGCCTCGCAGCAATCCGCGAATGTCGGTCTCTTCCAGGCTGAACAGGCAATTGCGGATTTTCCCGTCGGCCGTGATGCGGAACCGGTTGCACTGTGCACAGAACGGCTGGCTGACCGACGGGATGAAGCCGATCCGCCCCACGCCGTCCGCGAACACGAAGTCGGTCGCCGGTGCATGCGGATTTCGTTCGCCGACTGCGACGAGCGGCATAAGCTCCCGCGACAGCGTCTCGATAATCTCCGATGCAAACAGGACCTTGTCCCGCTCCCAGGCATTGTCGGCATCGAGCGGCATGTACTCGATGAACCGGATTTCGACGCCGGTCTCCCGCGCGAAGTGCCCGAACGGCACGATTTCACTCTCGGTCATGCCGCGCACCGAGACGGCGTTGACCTTCACCGGGTCAAACCCGACCGCCTGGGCGGCCTTGATCCCCTCCAGGACTTTCTCGTACCCCGGCCGCCGGGTGATCTCCTCGAATTTCTCCGCATTCAGCGCATCGAGACTGACGTTGATGCGCCGCAACCCGGCGTCCCACAGCGCCTGCGCCTGGTCGGCCAGCAGGATGCCGTTCGTCGTGATGCCGATGTCTTCGATCCCCGGCACGGCGGCCAGCATCCGCACCAGCACCGGCAGCTCATGACGCACGAGCGGTTCGCCGCCGGTCAGCCGCAGCTTGTTGACCCCCAGTGGCGCGACGATCCGCACGAACCGCTCGATCTCCTCGAACGTGAGGAGCAGGCTGCGGTTCATAAACACGACGTCGGTGGCCGGCATGCAGTAGAAACAGCGGATGTTGCAGCGGTCGGTGACGCTGATCCGCAGGTTGTTGTGCAAACGGCCGAAGCCGTCGATGAGAGGAGACACGTGACGAGGATTCAGGATTCGGGATTCAGATAAGGGGTAACCGGGCAGTGGAATCATCGAGCCGTTATGAATAAACGCCATCTCCTCAACGCCGTAAGTACATGCGATTGCGGAGCGTCAGCAGCGCATCGTGAATTCGCCAAACAATTGTCGATGCGTAATGACACCACTGCCGACATTGTACCCGCACGCCGCGCTGCCTTCGCGGTCTATTCCCGCGTGATGAACTCGTCCAGATTCAGGATCATCCGTGCCGTCGCCGTCCAGGCGGCGGCGTCTGTGGCGGTCGTGTCCGGTGGCAGGCCCTCGCCAGCGAAAGTCGCCGCCTGATCCGGATGCTCTCGATAATAGTCGCGCGCGGTCGCCAGGAGTGCGAGAAACTCGTTGCGCTCGCCGTCCGACGGCTCGCGGGCCACGCAGAGCCGGAACATGCGTGTCACGCGTTCTGCGTCGTTGGTGTTTACTTCCGTCAGCGTGCGGCGCATCAGGCCTCGTGCGGAGTCGACGAACACCGTGTTGTTGAGCGTCACCAGCGCCTGCAGCGGGGTATTCGACAGGCTTCGCTGCACGCTGGTCAGATTGGCGTCCGGGCAGTCGAAGGTCGTCAGGCTGGGATGCGGCGCCGTACGCTTGAAGAAGGTGTACATCCCCCGTCGATGGACATCCTGCTCCGGCGCGACCGGGGTGGGCCGGTCGGGACGGGTGTTCCAGTCGCTCTTGCCCCACTTGAAGTT
The DNA here is from genome assembly GCA_016795125.1 of Planctomycetaceae bacterium. Lineage (GTDB taxonomy): Bacteria > Planctomycetota > Planctomycetia > Planctomycetales > Planctomycetaceae > JAEUIG01. Next base: position 5,024 of record JAEUIG010000861.1, read on the forward strand.
GCCCGCGTAGCTGAGTTCCGCGATGCCCGGCGGCAGCGGCGGGAACACGCTCGGCCCGCCGACCTGCCGCGACAGCAGCCCGGCCGCCGCGAGGTTGAGGTCGCGAACAATCTCGGCTTCGACCCGAAACCGGTTCTGGCGCGACAGCCACCGGTTTTCGACATCACGGTCGGCCAGTTCAGAGCGATGCCGTGACGACTGCCGGTACGTTTCGGACATGACGATCGACTTGATCAGCGACTTCCGGCTCCAGCCCAGTCGTTCGTACTCGGTCGCGAGCCAGTCGAGCAGTTCGGGATGCGTGGGCGGTTCACCGCGAATGCCGAAATCCGTGGCGGTCTTCACCAGCCCACGGCCGAAGAGATGCGACCAGACATGGTTCACAGCCACGCGCGCTGGGAGCGGGTTGTCGCCGGAAACCAGCCAGCGGGCGAGATCGAGACGATCGGGCGGCGCATCCGTGGTGCGGGAGATCAGCGGCGGCAGCGTTTCCAGGGCGCCGGGACCGACTTCGCTCACCGGTGACAGGAAATCACCACGGCGCATGACCCGGGTGACACGACGCTCCGCCGTCCGCTCCTGCAGGACCGGGATCGTCATCTCCGGCTTGAACGGCGACTGCTTCTGGAATTCGTCGACCGCTGCCTGCAGTTCGCGAAACATCGAGTCCATGCCGGCAAAGTAGTTCAGCAGTTCGTCCGCCTGTTCCGGACCGCGCTCCGCGGGGGCGACCAGCAGGACCTTGCGGATGCTCTCGGGAAGCCCCAGGCTGTGCTCGTCAAATCCCGTCAGCGTGCGGACCTTGAACCGGCCCAGCGTGTGATGCGGCTCCTTCGAAGACTGCTGCACCAGCCGCACGGTGAGACTCGCCGGTGCGGCCTGCGCTGCCAGCCTGACCCGGGAATCCTCGTCGAAATAGCCAATCAGAAAGTGCGTCTTGTTGTTCTGGCCGCCGATCGCCCATCCTCCGTCGTCCCTTAGTCCGTCGATCGACTGCGCAGCGCTGAAACCCTCCTGCGAGAAGTCGGCACGGGCATTGGCGAACTGCAGCGGATAATCGCCGTCGGCCGCGTGCAGCACGATCTCAACTTCGCTCAGCACGAAGTTCCCCTTCTCCGATCGGCCCGGTCCGCTGCGCGGCAGGGAATCGTGCGGCAGCGCGTCGATTTGCAG
>JAEUIG010000834.1 GCA_016795125.1 Planctomycetaceae bacterium
CATCACTCTTCCCCAGTCCGCTGGCCGTCATCCCCCCGACATGCAGGTGCGGCTCGACCAGCGCCACCGTTCGTCCCATCCGCGCCGCCGCAACCGCCGCCGCGACCCCGCCCGGCGTGCCGCCGTAGACAACGATGTCCACCTCGGCCGCGAACGCGGACGCGCAAACGAGCAGTGCCGTGACGACAGCGAGCGCATGGGGCATGTGTCGCAGAACCGCAAGCGTGGTTGGCACCGTGGTCTGATCGCTGAAAGCTGAGGGCTGACAGCTACTTCGCTGCCAGATGTGTGTCAAACCAGGCGAGCATCTCTTTGAAAGCCGCCAACCCGTCTTCGGGACCGAACCCATGTCCGGCGTTGGGAAACTCGACCAGTTTGACGGCCACCTTTTCCTTGTCGAGCGCATCGCGGATATGGCGGCTGTGGTCGATCGGCACGAGGTCGTCCTTCGCGCCGGCAAGCAGCAGCGTCGGTGCGTCGTCGTTGGAGACGAGCAGCAGCGGGGAATGCGTTTTGGCTCCGTCCATGTCGAGCGCGAGCGCGGGGAACCCGTCGTACGCCGGCAGGTGATTCGGGGCCGAGTGCACCATGATGGTCAGATCGGTCGGCGCAACGAACGCCACAACTGCCTGGACGCGGTCGCTGACGCGCAGCACCGGGTCGGCATCATCGGCTTTGCCTTCGTCGGAACCGGTGCCGAGCATGAGCGACAGATGGCCACCGGCGCTCATGCCATAGACACCAATGCGATTCGGATCGATTCCGTAGTCGCTCGCGTGCAGCCGGATGAACCGCACGGCGCGGCGGACGTCGGACACGGCATCCGGAATTCCATACTTGGGACTGCTGCCGTGCCGGACGGCGAACGCCGTGTACCCGGCATCCGTCACCGGCTTGTAAAACGCCTGCGCCTGCTCCGGCGGCTGCCAGCCCGAATACCACCCGCCGCTGACCATGAACAATACGCCGACTCCCTTGGCGTTCTGCGTCGGCGTGAAGACGTCGAACGTCATCGCGAGGCCGTCCTTGTGGCCGTACACGACGTCAGGGGTAATCGTCACCGCCGGCTCGGCGGCATTTGCTGCGAGCGGAGCGAAAACGAACCACATTGCAACAATGAGCGCGCCGTTTCGCATGGAAGCGGTCCTTATGAGATGAGCTGCCCAACTGCCGCTGTTGATTCCTGACGCCAGCCAGCCGCGCTACCCCGGCAACAGGTCCTTCACCGTATCCCGCTCGCTCCGCAGCTCGTTCAGCGTGGCCTGGATCTTCGACTGCGCGAACTCGCTGTGCTTCAGTCCGTCCACGATCTGCCACTTCTGGCCGTTGGTCGTCAGCGGGAAGCCGAAGATCAGGCCTTCGTCGACTCCATACCGGCCGTCGCTGCAGACGGCGGCGCTGAAGCAGTTCCCCTTCGCGGTTGGGCGGCTGATGCCTTTCACGCTGTCGATTACGGCGTTCGCCGCCGAAGCGGCGCTGGAGGCGCCGCGGGCTTCGATCACAGTCGCTCCGCGCTTCTGCACGCCGCTGATGAAGTCGCTTTGCAGCCACTTCTCGTCCGTAATGACGTCGGTGACCGGCTTGCCGTCGATCGTCGCGTGGGCATAGTCCGGAAACTGGGTGGCGGAATGGTTGCCCCAGATGCCGAGGTGCTGCACGGCGGCGACCGGCTTGCCGGCCTTGCGCGCGAGCTGGGCGCGGGCGCGGTTCTCGTCGAGCATCGTCATCGCGAACCATTGGTCGCGGGGCACGTTCGGCGCGTTGTGCATCGCGATCAGGCAATTTGTATTGCAGGGGTTGCCGACGACGAGCGTGCGGACGTCTTTCGCGGCGGCCGACTGAATCGCCTTGCCGGCGCTCGTGAAGATCGGGCCGTTGATGCGGATCAGATCGCCGCGTTCCATTCCTTGTTTGCGGGGAATGCTGCCCACCAGCAGCACCCAGTTGCACCCGGCGAACGCGTCCTCCAGGTTGTCGCTGGAGACCTTCTTGACGCCGGCCAGCGTCGGAAAGGCGCAGTCTTCCAGTTCCATTTCGACGCCGTCCAGCGACTTGACGAC
>JAEUIG010000850.1 GCA_016795125.1 Planctomycetaceae bacterium
GCATGGCCGGTCATGAAGAGGTCGTAATCGCTTTCGCCCGGATGCGGGAAGCCCATGAGGCCTCCCTTGCGGCGAATCGTCTGGAATTGCGAGAAACGTCCCGTGACGAGCTTGTGTGGGTAAATCTGGTGTCCGGTGTCCCAGATCAGCCGGTCCTGTGAGAAGTCGTAGACCAGGTGCAGGGCGAGGCAGAGTTCCACGACGCCGAGGTTGCTGGCGAAGTGGGCGGGGCGGTCTTCGACGACGGAGCACAGTGCTTCGCGGATTTCGTCCGCCAGCTTCAGCAACTGCTCGTCACTCAAGGATTTCAGTTCGCGGGGGGAACTGATCATCGGCAGCAGGTCGTAATTCATCAGCGAAGTTCCTGAACCATCCGTTGGCGAATCAAGTTGTGCCGGCGGCCTGCCGAGTCACGTATCGCGTTCAATGACAAATCGTGCGAGCAGTTCGAGTTTGCGTGCGGCTGGTCCCAGAGGCTGGAGTTGGCTGCAGGCCTGTTCGATCAGCAGTTCGGCACGCCGCCGGCTTTCTGAAACGCCCAGCAAGCCGGGATAGGTCAGTTTGCCCAGTTCCGCGTCCTTCTGCACGCCCTTTCCCATTTTGGCCGCATTTCCGCCGACATCCAAGAGATCATCCGCAATTTGGAATGCCAGGCCAACATTGTCCCCGTAGATTTGAAGTCTGCGCAAGGTTTCCTGTGTCGCGGAGGCGATACGACCCCCCAATGTTAACGCGCACGACAGCAGTCGTCCTGTTTTGCGGCGATGGATGGCTTCCAGACGGGTGACGGCCTGCGAGCCTGAACTGGCATCCGGACGGTCGCCCCAGCGACCTTCCGCCGCCAGATCGGCGACCTGGCCCCCGACCATCCCGATCGCCCCGGCGGCCGACGCCAGGTCGAGGCAGCAGGCCGCGGCGACCTCGGGCGGGCGGACATCCCGCGCGATCACGTCGAAGGCCAGCGTCAGCAGGCCATCGCCGGCGAGAATCGCAGTCGCTTCGTCGAACTGCTTGTGGCAGGTGGGACGACCGCGGCGGAGGTCGTCGTTGTCCATTGCCGGCAGGTCGTCATGGATCAACGAATAGGTGTGGATCATTTCGATCGCACACGCCGCCGGGAGCGCGTCTTCGATCGTTCCTCCACAGGCCTCGCTCGCCAGCAGGACGAGCACCGGTCTCAGCCGCTTTCCTCCTCCCAGCAGGCTGTAGCGCATGGCCTCCTGCAGGCGCGCGGGACAGTCGTCGGGAAACGTGACGTAGCGGTCGAGCTGCGCTTCGACGATGCGGCGCAGCTCGGGCAGCGAATCGTCGAGCACGTCGGAAGTTCCGGGCATCACGTCACTCAGCAGTCGAACAGTTCGAAGTTGGCCCGGCGGAACAAGTGAGCGGGATTGTAGGAGATGGAGTCGCGCGCGACGAGCATGTTGGAGTTCAAGCTTCAGAGTATGGTGCTGGCGACTCGCGAGACTATTGCGTCGCCGCGAGCTGTCGCCTGACCTCAACGGACAAGGCTTCCAGCTGTTCCTTAACGTTCCCTGTTGACGAGAAGCAGATTGTGCCGTCGCTTGCGATCAGGTAGGTACGCGGAATCAGCTCTTCTGCAAAGAGACGATACACAGCCCGGTCGTGGTCCGCGGCGATCGGAAACGTGAAGCCGTGTTCGTCTCGAAACGCAGTCACCGCGTCGTGCGTCTCTTCTCGCCCGATGACGACCAGCGCAAAGTCCGGATTCTGGCGATGCTCATCCCAAATCGCCTGAATGTGCGGCAGTTCATCAATGCATGGGCCGCACCAGGTGGCAAAGAAATTCACCAGGACGACTTTGCCGTGCAGTTCTTTCAAGTCCACCTGATTCCCGTCGGCGTCTGCAATTGCGAATAGCGGCGCTGGATCGCCCGAGTTTACAAGCGACGAGGCTTCCGTCCGTTCACGGTGACGGAGTTCTTGCTCGCGCGCCTTGCCCGGAAGGAAGACAAGATAGAAATAGGCAAAGTAGCTTCCCACCAGGACGGGATAAACTCCCAGGCAGATGGCGAATCGCCAGAGGCGTCGTTTGCGGTGCGGACCGCGCCAACCGACGATGGCGCCCAGCAGGTAGGCAACAGCGGCGATTAAGGCGAATACCGCGCAACCGGCCAGTGCTGCTGGGAAGAAACTCATGCTGGGTGCCATTCCAGTGAATCCGGTTGCGGAAGCCGGGTCAGACGCAGATTCCATCCTCCACGGCCGGCGGTCCGGGTAAAGAGCGTGTTTCGCCGTGCGGACGCACGAACGACAGATACGAGGTCGATCGTTGGCGAGTTGGTCGAAATCTGCGGATTTCGGCAATTCACCGGACATTCGCCTGCTGAGCGGCAACTGCAGGCAGCCTAAAGGCTGGACTCCAACAGGTCCACGAACTCCACTTCACCGGACGGCCAGTCGACGACCGCGAACGATTTGCGGCTGGACCGATACAAGGCGCCGGGATTCAGGACGATCGTCCGGCCGACTTGCCGCAGCTCGCGCTGATGGGTGTGGCCGGTGCAGACGAGGTCGTACTCGCCGCTGTGGATGGCGGCGTGGAGCACGTCGGCATCATGGCCGTGAGCGACGGCGATCAATTTGTTTTCAAGCGTGATCCGCGCGAAGCCGCCGTGGAACGTCTGCCCCTCATCACGGATGATCCACTGCAGCGCGGCTTCGTCGTGATCGACGTTGCCGAGCACAAAGTGCGCTGGCCAGCCGGCGAACAGCGGGATGATCGTCGGCGAACCGATGTCGCCGCAGTGAATGACGACGTCCACCTTCAATACGTTGAGCTGCGCGACGGCCTGCAGCGTGTTGCGGACGTGGCCGTGGGTGTCGGAGACGATGCCTACTCGCATTGTGGATTGGTCATTGGTCAATTGTCATTTGTCAATTGTCATTTTCGCTGCGTGGGGAGCCAATGACAAATGACAATTGACCAATGACAAATCCATTCGCGGCGGAGACCACAGATCAAAGAACCGCGTCACTCGCGTTCGCTCACGTCGCGCGGCGCCACGTCGGGCTGAAGCGGCCGCGGAACGCGTCCCACCAGGCGGTGACGGTCGTCACGTTGAGGGCGACGAACATCAGCAGGGTACCGCCGATGCGGCTCCCCTGGCCGCTGCGCTGATAGTGCCAGCCCAGCGCTGCCAGCAGGTAGAGCACTCCCTGCAGCGCCATGAGGTAGAAGTACGGATCGTGGGCCACCAGGACTGCGTTCGTGACGGCGATGATGACGAGCAGCCAGGGGGACAGCAGCCGCAGCACCTTGTGGGAGACGAACTCCCACCAGATGGGATTGGCGCGGGGATCGAGCCAGTCGGGAGTCTGCTTGAGGAGCTGCAGGCAACCGGCGATGGTGCGGCGCTTGCGAACGGATTCCTGCTCGTGCGAGCGCGACGCCTCGTCGTAGGCCAGCGCGGCGGGATCGAACGCACAGTGGTAGCCCTTGGCGATGATCCGCATCGGGATTGCGACATCGTCAAGGATCGTCTGCGCGGGGATCGGCCGGAACACGTTTCTGCGAATCGCATAGAACGCCCCGGTGGCGCCCGGCACCGACCGGAACCGGCTCTCGCACTTGCGGATGAACTTCTCGTACTGCCAGTAGGCGCCGATGCCGCGCGCCGCTGCTGAAGCGTGACCGGGCTGGCGGAGAACGAGTTCCCCGGAGGCGACGCCGACGCGGACATCGGCGAAATTCTCGCAGAGTTGGCGGATGGCGGCCGGATCGAGTTCCTGGCGCACGTCGGTCAGTACGACGATATCCGCCGTGCACTCCGGAATGAGTTCATTAAGGCAGGCCGGTTTGCCGCGGCGTTCCGGGAACGCCACGACTTTGACGCGGTCGTCCGGATAGGCCTGGGCGACAAGCGCCGTATCGTCCGTCGAACCGTCGGAGGCGACCACGACTTCGCAGAACCGGGACTGGCAGTCCGATGCGAAGATGCTGTCCAGCTTGCGGGCAATCCGCGCCCCTTCGTTATGGGCGACCAGAACAACGGAAATGGGGCGTTGCCACGGTTCGCGATCGAGGCGCGTGCGGCGGCAGAACGCGGCCACCCAGATCAGGAGCGGGTAGCCGACATACGTGTAGCCGAGGAGGGCCACACTGAACCAGAACAGGAAGACCACCCAGGGATTCATGCGCACGGCGACCGGGGACGCGGTCGGCAGGACCGCTCGAACAGCTCAACCCTAGCGTCCACCGGCCGGTGACAGGCCGCCGTGGCCGTTCGGAGTAGCGGTCCGTCGCCGCCGCGTGCCGGTTGTGACGGCGATGCCGGATGCAGGGACAATGGCGCATGGCGGATGGTCGGTGGTCGATGGATGACACGGGCGGTGCGCATCGACGATCGACGCTGGTCCACGAACCCTCATCCTTATCATGATCGCAGCACAGTGACGACAGCGGCGACCACCCCGACGATCGGAGCGGCAACGAGAGCTGGCGGCACGGCGCAGCCGAAGAGGCCGGCGACGAACGCGGCGGCGATGCCGACACCCACTCCCTTGCCGAAACCGCCGCCGCGGCGACCGGAGATCCAGGAAGTCGCGAGGGCGGCCACGATCGCTGGTCCAAACCAGATCGCCAGGAGTTTGGCAGCCGACGCGGGACTGGGATCGCCTCCCCACGACGAAATCACAGTCAAACCGAATAGCTCGACGGAGTTTGACATTTGACCAAAGGCAATGGGTGCAAAGAGGGTGGATGACATGT
>JAEUIG010000855.1 GCA_016795125.1 Planctomycetaceae bacterium
GTCCACCTCGATCGCCTGCGTGCGACCCTTCGGCACCGAGCAGAATCCGCACGGCCGCGTGCAGACGTTTCCGAGGATCATGAACGTCGCCGTTCGCTGCGACCAGCACTCCGTGCGGTTCGGGCACTTGGCGCTTTCACAGACCGTCTCCAGTTTCAGATCTTCGATGATCCGGCTGGTAAAGCTCATCTCGGCCGATGGCAATGGGCGCTTCAGCCACGGCGGCAGGCGCCGACGGACCGGCACGGCCGCCGCTGGCTCGCTATCGACGGCGACGACGGGGAGATCAAGCATGCAGGCACACCCTCTGTGTCCGGCGTTTCAGCAGGGGGTGCCCCCCATAGATGTGGTGCCGTTCGTAACCAAACTGCTCCGCCACGCGACGCAGCATGCCCGCACGCACCGCCGCCATCGACACCCGCTGCAGCCGTTGCGCCTGCAGCGACGTGCTTCGCTCCTTGTCCGGGTCGGAACTGGCCAGGCCCAGAAAGCTCGGATCGAGGTCGACGTTCAGGTACGCGCCGAAGTACGAAACCCACGATTTCACGGCGGCGCCGATGAATCCCACCCGTCCGCTGCGGCTCCAGACCCCCGCCTCCTGCTCCCGCCGCTTGGCCGGAATCTGAACGTCGTGGCAGACCGCGACCAGCGATTCCTCCAGCCGCGTTCGGAACTCCGACAGGCCCAGTCCGAGCCGCTGCAGCGGCAGAATCGGATAGACCGCCAACTGGCCGGGAGCATGCGCGATCGCCCCGCCCCCCCGGGCCACCCAGCGGACATCGATCTCTACCGACCGAAGCTCCGCCGGGTTCACGAGTACGTGGTCAGCGCTGGCTTCGCGCCCCAGGGTGACCAGCGGAGGGTGTTCGCAGAGCAGCAAGGCGCCTTGCCGGTCATCGCGTCCTGAGAAGTCGAAGACCAGCCGTTCCTGCAGGGCGAGCGCCGAGTCAAAATCGACCAGACCGAGCAGATACACCTCCAGCGAGGCGGACTGAGCCGCATCAAGTCGCCGGGTGGTCGGTCGGCCGGACATTGAATTTTGGGGGATTGAGCATGTTGGGGGCAGGGGCTGGGACAATTCCGCGAACAACGCGCATGTCACCGGGCCAATTCCGTCGACTGCAATTCTAGCAGTCCCGTTCCGCCGCAACAAATCCCCTCCTTGAACCCACCGAGCGCAGTTGTCGTTACCCATTGCTCAGCAGTCAGTTGGCGTCTTTATCGCGCACCTCCGATCCCTGGCCCCGCCTCCTGACCCCTGGAAAACGCGACAACCCGGCTGCTCGGTGAGCAGTCGGGCTGTGCGACGAACGAGGTAGTTCCGTGTGGGCTTATTCGCGGAAGAAGTCGCTCGGGCCCTTCAGCGTGTAGTACGGATACACCACCACGCCTCCCGGAACCTGCGGCGGCGGATACTGCAGGTTCGACGGCTGCTTGTAGGCGTAAGTAAAGTGGTGCTTCGGATACGGGCCGCGGATGTGATTGTAGGCGCCGCTGATCAGGCCGTGGCTCGGGTCCGTAAACCCGCTGCCGCTGTTCTGACAGAACGGGCAGGGCTGGCCGTTGGCCGGGTGTCCCTGGCATTGCGGGCACTGCGCGTGCGGCGGACACTGCGGAGATCCGCCGGGCGGGCACGACGCCGTCGAACCGTAGGTTCCCGGCTGGGCGTGCATGTGCCAGCTGGCAGGCACCGGTTGATGCGGATTGTTCTGCGGAACGTTATACATCTGGACCTGCGAACCATGAGCGCTCTCTTCGAGCACCTGGTGCAGTTCCGGCTGGTATCCATAGCTGGCGGGGCGAACAAACGGCTCCGGCAGCGCATTCTGGCCGCGAGCAACAATCGGCGTCGAGCTGCAACCGGTGGCGCCGGCCAGCACGCCCAACAGGGTGAGGCCCAGGCAAACGCGCATGTTCATCTTCAACCCCTCGTAGGTTCCTGTCACGACGGCCGCGGACTGTCGCCGCGTCGGCGCCTCAACGTAATGCTGTGCGCCTGGCCCGTCTGCCGTCCCCCCTGCTTCACGTCCGAAGCCGGGCCGCTGCGCGGGCAGTGGGTGTTCTGTTCATTTATCGGCACTCCCACGACACAACACGAACAATCCTTGAGATTGGCACAAGCGGTGCTCACGGTGCGCGTGACACACGCCGCATGGTCGACCAATCTTGCACG
>JAEUIG010000003.1 GCA_016795125.1 Planctomycetaceae bacterium
CCGGTTCAGCATCACGCGACAGCCGGCACCCGCGGCGCCGCCTGTGAGTCATGCTGCGATTCTCGCGCTGCAGACGCCGGCGGCGGAGCGCACTCCGGCGCAGAACGACGCGGTGTTCGCCGCGTGGCGGGCCAGCGTCGAGGCGGCGAAGCCGATCAACGACGAGATCGAGGCGCTGTGGGCCACGTACCCCACGGCGGCGACATCGGTCCTGCACCTGGCGGAACAGCAGCCGCCGTTCCGCCGTGAAACGCACCTCCTCGATCGGGGAAACTGGGACCAGCCGCGGGGCCTCGTGGAACCGGGCACGCCGGCCGCGTTCCCTCCGTTCGCCGACGACCTGCCGCGCAATCGCCTGGGATTCGCGCAATGGCTCACCGATGAGCAATCGCCGCTGACGGCTCGCGTGGCGGTCAATCGCGTCTGGCAGTCGATGTTCGGGACGGGGCTGGTGGAGACGGCGGAAGACTTTGGCACACGATCCGCAGTCCCGGAATACCTCGACCTGCTCGACTGGCTGGCGGTGGACTTTATGGAACAGGGCTGGAACCAGAAGCAGCTCATCCGCACGATCGTGACCAGCGCCGTCTATCGGCAGTCGTCGCACGCTGCGGCCGAACTGGTGCAGAACGACCCGCGAAACGCGTGGCTGGCGCGCGGGCCGCGGTTCCGCGCCGAAGCCGAAGTCGTGCACGATATCGCGCTCAGCGTGTCGGGGCTGGTCACCAACCGGCTGGGCGGACCGAGCATCATTCCCCCCGTGCCGCAGAACGTGCTGGACTTCAACTTTACGTATCCCGACTACTGGAAGCCGGCGGAAGGTCCTGACCGCTATCGCCGCGCGCTGTATGTGTTCCGCAAGCGTTCGATGCCTGATCCGGTCATGACGAACTTCGACGCCCCCAACGCCGACGCGGCCTGTGCGCGCCGCGTGCGATCCAACACGCCGCTGGCGGCGCTCACTGGACTGAACGAACCGATCTTCGTGGAAGCGGCGCGGGCGCTGGCCCTGCGTGTCCTGCGCGAGGGCGGGGACGATGACCATTCGCGGGCCGACTACGCCTTCTTCCTCTGCACGTCACGACGGCCGGAGCCGGCGGAACGGGACGTCGTTCTGGCCCTGCTCGAATCCCGCCGGCAGAAGCTGGCCGACGGATGGCTCAATCCGCGCGACATCGCCACCGGCGACCCGTCGAAACTGCCCGAGCTGCCGGAAGGAACGACGCCGCAGGACGCCGCCGCCTGGACGCTCGCCGCCCGCGTCCTGCTCAATCTGGATGAGACGATCACGAAGAACTGACAGACACAGACTGCGTGTTGGGAGGGCGAGGCTCCCGCCGAGCCGATCCTGGACTAAACATCAATCGTAACAGCGGCTCGGCGGGAGCCTCGCCCTCCCGACTCGCCGATTTGCAGATCATGGAACCATTTTCATGAACATCACCCACGAACTTCGCGAAGCCCGGGCGCGCTATCTCAGCCGTCGCTGGTTCCTTCGTGACTGCGGGATCGGGCTGGCCGGGATTGCGGCGCATTCGCTGTCGGCCAGCGAAGCGGCGGCTCAGGCGCCTCGCGCCGCGAACCCGCTCGCTCCCCGGCAGCCGCACTTCGCCGCCAAAGCGAAGCGCGTCATTTACATCTTCCAGGCCGGCGCGCCGAGCCACCTGGAACTGTTCGATCACAAGCCCGAGCTGACGGCCCGTGACGGCCAGCTCCCCCCCGCCGAACTTCTCCAGGGCTACCGCGCGGCGTTCATCAATCCGAATTCCGCGCTCCTGGGCCCGAAGTTCAAGTTTGCCCGACACGGCGAATGCGGGATGGAACTGAGCGAGGTCCTGCCGCACACAGCCGGCGTCGCGGACAATCTCTGCCTGATCCGAACCATGCAGACGGAGGCCGTCAATCATGCGCCGGCGCAGATCATGATGAACAGCGGCTCGCAGCAGTTCGGCCGGCCGAGCTTCGGTTCATGGTCGCTGTACGGCCTCGGAAGCGAATCGGCTGACCTCCCCGGATTCGTCGTGCTGACGAGCGCGCGGGGCACCAGCGGCGGCGCCAGCAATTACGGCTGCGGGTTCCTGCCGACGCCTTACGGCGGCACGCCGTTCCGCAGCGCGGGCGATCCGGTGCTGTACCTGTCGAACCCGGCCGGGGTGGACATGGAGTCGCAGCGGGAATCGCTCGACGCCCTCAACCAGCTCAACGAGCAGTCGCTGCAGGCGGTCGCCGATCCGGAGATCGCGGCCCGCATCCAGAGTTACGAAATGGCCTACCGGTTGCAGTCGAGTGCACCGGAACTCATGGATCTGGGCCAGGAAACCCCGGAGACGCTGGCGAGCTATGGCGTGAAGGCGCCCAACGAATCCAGCTTCGCGCGGAATTGCCTGCTGGCGCGGCGGCTGGTGGAGCGCGGCGTCCGGTTCGTGCAGTTGTTCCACGAAGTGTGGGACCAGCATTCCAACCTCACCGAGGGGGTGAAGAAGAACGCTCTCGACACCGATCAGGCCAGCGCCGCTCTGATTGCCGATCTTCGGCAGCGCGGCCTGCTGCAGGATACGCTCGTCATCTGGGGCGGTGAGTTCGGCCGCACGCCGATGGTGCAGGGGGGGAAGGACGGCCGAGACCATCACAATCGCTGCTTCAGCCTGTGGCTGGCCGGCGGCGGCATCAAGGGCGGGCACACACACGGCGAGACCGACGATCTCGGCTTCAACGTCGCGGCCGATCCGGTGCACGTGCACGACCTGCACGCGACGCTGCTCCATCTGCTGGGACTCGATCACACCCGCCTGACGTATCGCTTCCAGGGTCGCGATTACCGGCTGACCGACGTCCACGGACAAATCGTGCAAGGCCTGCTCGCATAATTTCAGGCATGGCCGGCCCCGCCGCATCTGGCTCCAAACCTGTTCTCCGTCGGCCTGTTTGCTACCATAAAACCAGCGGGTCTTCCGGCGCCGGGATGTGCCGGTCCGCCTTGATCTGGCAGCTCGAACGGAGCATCAGCATGCAGCGTCCGGACAGTCACGGCAGGCTCGCCGCGGGAACAATCGTCTTCTTGCTTCTGGCCCTCCTGTGGACGTCGGCATCGGCCGTTGCCGCCGACGGCCGGCCGGCCCCCGGCGAGAACCCGTTCCCCGGCCGCGTCGCGGCGCCCAGTCTTGACGGCGGCGTCGAGTGGTTCAACACCGCGCAGCCGATCGACATCCGCGAGCTGCGCGGCAAAATCGTCCTGCTCGACTTCTGGACCTATTGCTGCATCAACTGCATGCACGTCCTGCCGGACCTCAAGTACCTCGAACAGAAGTACGCGAAGGAACTCGTCGTCATCGGCGTCCACTACGCCAAGTTCAACAACGAGAAGGACTCCGAGAACATCCGCAATGCGATCCTGCGGTACGACATCGAGCATCCCGTGGTCAACGACGCCAACGGCATCATCGGGCAAAAGTACGCCTTCCAGGCCTGGCCGCAACTGGTGCTCATCGACCCGGAAGGGCAGTTCGTCGGGTTCCAGACCGGCGAGGGAATCCGCGACGCGTTCGACACGGTCATCGGCAAGATGGTTGAGTTCCACCGCGCCGCTGGAACTCTTGACGAAACCCCGGTCCGCTTCGACCTCGAACGCGACACTGTCGCCCCGGGCCCGCTGAAGTACCCGGGCAAGGTCCTGGCCGATACCGCCGGCGGACGCCTATTCATCTCCGACAGCAATCACAACCGGATCGTCGTCAGCACCTTCGACGGCCAGCTGGTGAGCGTCATCGGCAGCGGCGAAATCGGCGCCGCCGACGGCGACTACACGACCGCCACGTTCGACCACCCGCAGGGGATGGCGATTGTCGGCGACACGCTGTACGTCGCCGACACGGAGAATCACCTGCTGCGGACCGTCGACCTGATCGCGCAGAAGGTCGCCACGCTGGCCGGCACCGGACGGCAGTCGCAGGAGCGGAAGCGGGGCGGAGCGCTGCTCAAGACGGCGCTCAACAGTCCG
>JAEUIG010000024.1 GCA_016795125.1 Planctomycetaceae bacterium
GTGGTCACGGCGCAGCTTGTCGATCCCGCGACGGGAACCTGTCGGATCGTACGCCAATGGAATAGCGCCTCGCTGCCCGAGGAGATCGTGATTGCACATCTCGACGAGACCGCTATCGCACCCGCCGGCGACTGGATCATCCCGCTGATCAATACCCGCAACGAATGGGACGTGGCCCCCAGTCCGCTGTCGTCCCGCGCCCGGCTGGTCTATCCGGCGACCCCCGAAGCAGTGCAGCAGTAGGAAGCGATTCTGAAACCGTACGTCAGGCTCCCGCCTGACAGAATCAGCGTTGGATGCGCGTGCGATGCTCGACGTCGGGATCCGCAAATCAGGCGGGTTATGTCAGGCAGGAGCCTGAACTGCGCGCCGTCTACTTCATCAGCGGGGCGTTGTAGATCGTGGTCCCGTCGGCGACGATCGACACGCGTCGGTCGGCGCGCTTCACGGCAACGGCCTTGACCTGCGCGCTGAGCGTCGCGACCGGTTTTCCGTCGATGGTCACCTGCGTTGGTCCGACAACGACCGTGGTCGGGCCGAGGCTCAATGTCGCCGTGTCCTTCGCGTTCGACTGCGACATCCACAGCGTGTCGCTGCTGGCGGACACCATGCGGCCCGACGGGAGCGTTCCGGCGGTGCTGCCTCCGCAGCCGCAGGCGGCGATCGACAGCGCCAGCAGAACGGCGGCCTTTACCGGCGCACAGCGAAACGACCGAAGGTTACCGATCATCGACGCGGCCTCCTTGCCTGGACCTGGACTGCAACTGCGGTGCGAAAACCCGGCAATCAACGGCTTCCGTGCCGCGACTGGCCGGCGTTTTACCAGCTTTCGCAGCATTCAGGGAATCCCGATATCGACCGCATGTCGCGACGCACTCAATGAGCCGCGACAGCGGCAGGAAGTTGCTCTGCTGCCGAACTGTGCGCGACCGGCAGCGCCATCAGCCGCAGGCTCTCGAGTGCCAGGGCCGGGTTGTCAAGCTGACCGGTGAACCACGTCAGGGACTTCTGGTCGAACACCCGCGGCTGGTTGGCAATGTTGAATTCGACGCGGGACAGACCTTCGGCGACGAGCGCTTCGGTCAGCCGCGGGGCCTGCTGCTGCTGTGCCAGCCCCCGTGCGAGGAACAGGATCGCGTTCAGGTCCTGGATGTGCTGGTGGATGCCGGCGACGATCGACAGCCGCGTGCCGACGATGAACCGTTGCCAGATGCGCGTGCGATAGTACCGCTGCAGCAGGGCCGTCGCCGCCGGATCGAGGTCTGGCTCCAGCGGGTGCTGCAGCATGGCGTCGATGTCAATTTCGCGCCCGAGGAACTTGGATTCATAGCGGCCGGTGAGTTTGGCGAGCGACATGAGCTTCGGCAGCAGGAGCACGCGGCGCATCAGGCTCAGGTTGAGCGTGGCATCGGCCGGAAGGACGTCGCGCAGGAGCGTGGCGGCGAACATCATCCGGACCGGGCTTGGCGCGGCGGACGCGGATGCAAACGGTTGTGGCGCTGCGACGTGCTGATTCAGCAGGGAAGCGGCTTCGGCGGCGATCCACTCGGAGATCGACTCTGGTGCGGACGCGAGTTTCTGCTGGACCGCTTGCAGCAGCTGCAGAATGCGGGCGAACCGCACCCAGATGGAATCGCCGTTCTCCGCGGTCAGCGCGAGTTCGCAGCGGTCCATGAGCAGTTCGAACGCAGCGTGCGGCAGCTGCGCGCCGGGGCACAGATCGACGCGGGCATCGCGATAGACCGGAATCTTGGAGGGGGGACAGATCGAGACGATGTCGGCCCCCTGCTCGGCGAGCGGGCGGCCGGCCGGGTTCTGGACATTCGGGCAGCCGAAGTCGAGCGACACGCGGTCGTCGACGTAGGTCGGCGAGATGTGGAACGGATACTTGAGGCAGTTCTTCGGCTTGGCGTCGGCTCCGAGTTCCTTGTGGATGATGCACAGGCCGTCGTCAGCCAGGAACAGGCAGCGGGTCGTTCCGGCCTGCTTGGGCAGGACCGCATACCCGGCGGGCGCGTCCTTGCTCTGGGTGAACAGCGTCTGGCCCGCGAGCTGCGGATAGGCGGAGAAGTCGTGCTTCTGCAGTTCTTCGGCCTTGGCCTGTTCGATGATGACGGTGTAGGGCTGCGTGCAGCAGCGGGTGCAGCCGCCGCACGAGAATCTGGATTGGGAATCGACGACCTGGAGACGGATTTCGGACATGGGAGATGGGTGGTCGGTTTTCGGTCCCGGGGGCGTGATTCACGCAGTGCCAGCCTTGCGGCGCGCAAACGTAGGCCGCGGCCGGAGCGTCGCCGCTGCATTGAGATGAAGTCGGCCCGTCTGCACGACGTTCTCGATCGGCGATGTTGCATTTCGGCAACGTCGTTACTTTCGGGGCGACCGGGAATTGGTCAAAACCGGCGGGGTCGCTATGACCGGTCGACGGCCGGGACGCGCCCCGCCGGCAGCCGGGGACAGGAATTCCGGCGCCGGCGACGCGAGAAAACTCGTCCCGGCGCCGGGCAGGTCCGACGGTGAAGTTCTGTGGAAAACCGCTGTGGCGGCGGGAGAATTGGGCAATCTCGGTTGCCGAACACGATGGTCAGACTTAAACTGCGGGGCGCGTCGGCGGGCCTCACGTCTCTGTGTTCTGTTCAGAACAGTTTTGAGGTCAGCCATGTCCGCGACTGCCATCGCTACCACAGCCGATTCCTCGACGGTCCTGCCGGTCTGTTCACCGGAATCGCTTGCTGTCCTGAAGGAGGCGTTTGAAGCCTTCGTTCTGGACCCATTGCCCCCTGCGGCCCTGAGCCGCCTGAAGCAGGCGGTAGAGGACCTGCCGCCGGCCGATGCGCACTTTGCCCGCGATCTGGGCATGGCCCGGCAGCATCAGCTTCAGAGGCACGGCGGGTACACGCAGCGGTACGTGCTCAGCAAGGATGTTGGTCCCGACGGCAGTCTCCGCGTTTTGCCGCGATCCATTCCGGTCCGCGACGACACCAGCAACAAGATTGCCAAACTGGTGCGGGAGAATCCGTCCCGGTTCCCGGGCGGCATCCAGCAGTTGCTCAATGCCGAGCGTCCCCTGCAGCAGGCGAAATCCGCCGACTACGCGAAGCTGATCGCCGCGACTGTTCGCCTGGAGCTGGATTCGCTCCTCAGGTGCGACCGGATGAAGCTGCTGAAATCGAGCGCCACGGCGCTGGACCTGGCGGAGACGTACCGGCATCTGCACCGCATCTCCACCGCGCATCCCAGGGTCGTCGATACGATCGACCGGAACGACACCACGGCGATGACGGAATTCCTGGTGACGCTGGGCAGCCGGTCGCCGCTGACCGAATCCGAACTTGTGCGATTCGTGACTCTGGCCGCCGACGGGTGGCAGCAGGCGAACGACCGCGATCAGATTGTTCGTGGCCGCGTGCTGCAGTCCGGACTGGACGGAAAAACGCCGCTGCTCACGACCTGGGTCGAACCATTCGCGGCGGAGGTGGTGTTTCGCGGGATCATGCCCGACCTGCAGGCGGCTTTCCGCAACCGGTCCCAGGCTGAGGGCCGCGCCGCCGCTGCCCCGTCAGCGGCTTCGGCGCCTGCGAAACCTGCTGCGCCGCAGAAAGCCAATGTGCCGCCTACGACCGGCACGTTCAGCGCGCCGTTGCGGGCGGCAACACCGGCAGCCACCAGACCGCCCGCACCCGCACCCGGACCAGTCCCGGTCGTGACCGCGAAGGCAGCGTCGGCTGTTGCTGTGAAGCCGGCGTCCGCGAACCTGAGTGACACGGCGCCGGTGGACGTTTCGAGCACCGATGCTTTTGTGATTCCCATCGGCGTGCCGGAGCCGCCGCGGCTGCAGGTGCTGCGGAATTACCTGCATGTGGCGTCGGCGGCGACCGTCATCCGACTCAGCGAAGCGATGCGAATGTGCGAGGCGCGCGACGACGTCGTGGGGCATCGTCAGTACGTGCAGCGGCTCTTCCGCGACGCCGGCTGGGCCATGATCGGCCAGACCAAGGGGGACCCGATGTTCTCCCGGTTGGTCACGATGACGGGGAAGGCGTCTGAGGCGTAGTCGCCTGGAGGGCCTCCATCGCGGCGAATCGGACGTCATCGCGATCCCGGCTTGGGCCGCCGGCGACCTCGGCTGCTGCGACTTGCCGCATTTCTGCGCTTTCGACGGAATGGCTGCGCAATCTGGCGGCAATGCGATTGCATCCACGGCGGCTGCGCGTCAGAATCCAAGGCATCTTCCGCACGGCGCGGTTCCGAATGCTCGACGCGCCGTCATTATCCTCCCTTCATCCTGGAGGCGTCTACGATGCGAACGGCACGTCCACGTGGGTTCACGCTGATCGAGTTGCTGGTGGTGATCGCGATCATCGCCATTCTGATTGCATTGCTGCTGCCGGCGGTGCAGCAGGCGCGCGAGGCGGCGCGCCGCACCACCTGCAAGAACAACCTCAAGCAGCAGGGACTCGCGCTGCACAACTACCACGAT
The DNA here is from genome assembly GCA_016795125.1 of Planctomycetaceae bacterium. Taxonomy (GTDB): domain Bacteria; phylum Planctomycetota; class Planctomycetia; order Planctomycetales; family Planctomycetaceae; genus JAEUIG01. Next base: position 4,481 of record JAEUIG010000024.1, read on the forward strand.
GTGCACAACAAGTTCCCGCCAACCGCAATTAACCCCGGCGCCACGCAGACCGGCAGCTATGTCGCCGCCAACCAGGTGCTGAATACGACGGGCTACCTGCTGCTGCTGCCGTATCTGGATCAGTCGCCGCTGTACAACCAGATCAACTTCAGCCTGTCGATGGACAACGCCGACTGGAACGGCTACGGCCGTACGCCGGTGTTGAACAATCCGAACCTGTGGAAGCAGTCGCGCCCCTCGGTGTTCCGCTGCCCGTCGGACTCGAACTATCTCGATCCCCACAACTACCCGTCGCCGAACATGTACACGATCGCCAACGCCATGCGCGTGAGCTATGGGTTCGTCAGCCACCAGACGGAATACGCCTGGACGACGCCGTTCAACCGCGTCAACGACCGCGCCAAGTCGATGTTCGGCGGCTTCAACGACGCGGCCACGATCGCCGAAGTGAAGGACGGCACCAGCAACACGATGGCCATGATCGAAACCCCGTTCATGAAGGGCGGCGGCACATACGCCTACATCTTCGGGCCGTTCTTCCATGCGTACACCCACACGCACGTGATCGGTCCCACGCTGTACGGAATCAATTACCGGGCGCTGCCGTGCGCGGACGGGGCTCCCACCGGCTGCACCTATGCCTGGGGCGCGGGCAGCGCGCATACCGGCGGCTGCCATACGCTGCTGGGCGATGGCTCGGTGCGGTTCCTCAGTGAGAACATGTCCTCGACGACGCTGGCCGGCATCACCAGCATGGCGGGCAAGGAAGTGTTCGGCGAGTTCTAATTCAGCAGGCGGATGTCGACGCCCCCCGGCGCCGCGCCGGCGCGGGGGGTGTTCCTCCTGTTCCCCACAGCCTCAGGGCAGTACGAAAATGCAGTGTTGCAGCAGGATTCTGGGATGCAGTTTACTGGCCGTCGCGCTGGCGGGATGCGGCGGAGCACCCGACGATCAGCCTCCGGTTGGCCATGTGACGGGAACCG
>JAEUIG010000026.1 GCA_016795125.1 Planctomycetaceae bacterium
GATGGCCCGAAGTTCCCGGAAGTGCCGAAGCTGATGTTGCTCGCCAACTGGGTCTTCACCCACGACGTCGAGGCAGAAAGTGAGCGCGTACGAAGCCGCATCGCCGAAGTCGATCAGGCCTTGCAGCTGACTTTGCAGCGAATGGCCCAGGGCGGTATGCGCGACCATATCGGCGGCGGATTTCACCGGTACAGCGTTGATCGCGAGTGGCGAGTCCCGCACTTCGAGAAGATGCTCTACGATCAGGCACTGCTGGCCATGCTGTACATCGACGAATTCGGCCGCACCGACAATCCGCTGTATTGGCAGGTCGCGACGGAGACACTCGCGTTCGTTCAGCGCGAATTGTCCGCGCCCGACGGCGGCTTCTACTCGTCTCTCGATGCAGAAACCGAGGGTGTCGAAGGGCAGTATTATGTTTGGTCGCGCGAAGAGATTGGAGCGCTGCTGGGGGACAATGAAGGCACACGACTGTTTGCGGCCGCCTATGGACTCGATGAAGACTCCCGCTTCGAGCACGGGCACGTGCTGTTCAATCCCAAGCCGCTCGAGGAGATCGCGAACGATCGCGGATTGTCTCTCCAGGAACTCGATGTCCGCCTGACGGGCTCTCGATTGCCCCTGCTGCTGGAGCGGGGGAAGCGCCCTGCCCTCCGGCGCGATGAGAAAGTTCTGGCAAGCTGGAACGGGCTGATGATTGCTGCGTTCGCCAAAGCCGCGTTCTGGGAACCAATGCCCGAACTCGCCGCGAAATACGCGAACACCGCCGAACAGGCGGCGAATTTCGTCCTGAACAACATGCGCGACGACGAAGGCCGGCTCCTGCATTGCTACGCCGGAGGCAAGGCGGGCATCCAGCCGTACCTCGACGACTATGCGTACGTCATCTGGGGCCTGAGAGAACTGGCGGAAGCTACTCAGGAAAATGCCACCTCCGATTGGCAGCAGATCGCCCGTGAATTGCAGGATCAACAGAATGAGATGTTCCGGGACGAGCGCGGCCACGGGTACTTCTACACCGCAGATGCGCACGAACCGCTGCTGGCACGCGCAAAGGACTCCAACGACTCGGTGATGCCCAGCGCCAATGCGGTCAGTGTGATCAACCTCGACGATCTGTCTCGATGGCCGGGCGTTCCGGAGTACAGCGATCTCGCGCGGCAGTCGCTGGAGGTCTTCGCTCCCGCGCTGTCGAAGTCACCGGCCTTGCTGGCGTCCACGGCCGACGCGCTCAGAGCTTACCTCATTCGGCCGCGGAACTCCGATTTGCCAGACAATGGCGCCGCCTCAACACAGCCCGCCAACGATCAACTGGCGCTCGCAGGAGGTGAAGAGCTCGTTCCCACCGCCGAAGCCTCGGTGGAGGACGCCCGCAAGCACGACAAGCTGTCGGCGGCCGTCTACCTGTCTGTCGACAAGGTTCCCGCCGGCGGAGAATGCAACGTCGCCGTCGTGCTGAACGTCAAAGAGGGGTGGCACATCAATGCCAATCCCGCGCAGCCGAAGTTCCTGATCCCCACCGAACTCACCGCCGCACTGCCGGCGGAGTTCGAGCTGACAGATGTCCGCTACCCCGACGGTGAGGAGTTCATGCAGCAAGGCGCGGATGAGCCGCTGGTCGTCTACGAAGGCAAAGTCGTGCTCTACGGCAAGCTGAAAGCCCCGGCCTCCGCCGCTGGAAAATCGGCGAACAGCGAATTTACCGTCCGCTACCAGTGCTGCAACGACTCCGAATGCCTGCGCCCGATGAAACTGCTCCTCAAGGGCCAGTTCGCCATTGCCGCCCAGGGCGAACAGCCGCAAGCCATCAACCAGTCACTGTTCAAGCCCAAGCGCCCGCAGCCGCAATGACGCGGTTTCGTATAGCTCTACCAGCCCGAAGCGCCAGCGAGGGCGAATACAGCATCTCGCTTGGGGCCGCATCGAGCGACCATCGATGAAGGTCCGAAGGACCGGCACGGCGTAGCCGGCGGCGTCAGCCGCCGATGATCGTCGTTGTTGCACGGCAAGCCCCGCAAGGGGCGACACTTCACGGTCGGCATCGCCCCTTCAGGGCTTGCGCAACATGGCGCTGACCACGTGGGCAGTCGCTCACGGCGACCTCGTATCGCCTCTGCGAGGTTGACCCGGAGTCGCGATCAGTACAACCGGCGGTGTCCGTTCGTCCGCGCGTCCGCCTGCTGCTCTTTCAGCCGATCCAGTTCCGCCTGCGATTCTTTGCGTTCCTCGTCGCTCGCCGCTTTCCTGAGGCGTTCCTTCGCCGATTGGATCGCCGCACGCAGCCCGAGCCACCAGGCCGACGCTCCTCCTGCCCGGACCCCGCTCGATTCGATCGCTTTCATGACATGGCTCCTGGGACGCCAAAGTTCGCCAGCACAATCCGCGCAACATCAATGTCGCGCACTCCGTTTTGACCCGCTTCCTGCAAAGCCGCAGTGTCGGACGTCACCAGCACGGCTTCGGCGGCAGATGACGGATGGCCGTGCGAGCCTTTCACCAGGGTAGCGTTCAGCGGGATCGCGCGGGCCGGCATTTCGACGAACAGCTCGACCGGGTCGTAACCGGGCTTGCGGTGGATGTCCACGGTCCGCGCATACGGCGGCGCCTTGGCGTCGTCGAGCCACCAGTAGTACGCAAACCACGCTCGCGGTTTCGCAATCAGCACGACTTCGCCCGACCGGTCGTGTTTCACGTGAAACACGTCGCGCGCAACCCCGGTCAGAACCTGCTCGACGGTCGCATCGTTTTCGAAAAGTGCGGCGACACGCGGGACATCCGCCGGATCGCGGACGAACACATGCGCGAACTGGTGATCCACCAGCGCCCACGCCCGCGAGGCCGCGACATCCAGCTGCTCGCGCCCTTCTGCGTCGGCCTGGAGCGTCAGCAGCCCCGCTTCGCGCAGCACGCGGTTGGGATAGCCGACGCTGTTCACATCCAGAATCGCGTACTCGCTCGCCGCCAGCCACAGCACGTCGTCGATGCCTGCGGCCGAGTAACCATCCACCAGCCGACCGATCGCCGCGTCAAGTTCGCCGAGCGCTGTTGTGGCCTGCGGCGAATTGGGCCCGAATTTCTGCGCGGCGTAGTCGAGGTGCGGCAGGTAGATGTAGCTGAACCGCGGGTGGAACTTTTTCGCGCCGACGACGGCCGAGTCGACAATCCAGTCGGTGGACTTGATGTTCGCCAGCGGGCCCCAGAAGTGCATCAGCGGGAAGTGCCCGAGCGAATCGCGCAGCTCGCCGTACAGCTCCGTCGGCTTCGTGTAGCACCACAGCGACTCGGAACCGTCGGGATTGTGGATGGGAGCGGGGGTGCAGATGTAATCGGCCTTCGCTCCCTTGCTGTGCAGCGGGAACCAGACGGCGGAGGTCAGCGCGGGATCATGCTTGTGCAACAGCTCCCAGATCTGCGGCGCCTGGATGCAGTCGTTCCAGGCCGTCCACATCTCGACCTCGGCCTTGTCGCGCCAGAAAAACCCGTTGGCGACGACGCCGTGCCGCTCCGGGGTCACGCCGGTCGTCATGTTGGCCTGCACCGGGCAGGTGACGCACGGAAACGACGGCGTCAGCGGAACTGTGGCACCGGCCTTCGAGAGTGCCGACAACCGCGGCATCGCAACGACATCGCGCGCACGCAGACCCGGAACCGACAACAAGACAGCATGATGCTTCATCGCAGTGAAAATCCTTGACACAGAGGCACTGAGTCACCAAGACGCGCAGAGGAGGTAATGGATCAGATCATTCGCCATTGTCCTTCTTTGTGCGTCCCTGCGACTTGGTGCCTTTGTGTCGAGCCGTTTGTTTCGCAACAGTCGTCATTTGCCTGCGGTCGCAATCGACTTGATGAACGCGATGACATCCGCCACCTGCGCCGGCGTGAGGTCTTTCTCCAGGCCGACCGGCATTAGCGAGACGCCGGCGGAACGGAGTTCCTCGATCTGGCCGCGGAGGACGATGTCCTCCTTGCCTTCGGCGCGGCGGAACGTGATCGTCCCGGCCGTTTCAGCGGCGATCAGTCCGGTCACGACCCGGCCGTCGGTGAGGAGCGCCGTGTAGTTGGCGTAGATCGGCTGGGCTTCGCGGCCTGGATCGAGCAACGCGATCAGGAGATCATCGGGCGACTTGTTCGCGACGGAGGCGAGTTCCGGACCGACAGCGTGCCCTTCATTGCCGACGCGATGGCAGTTGGCGCAGATCTTCTGGAAGACGGCCCTGCCGCGTTCCGCCTGTGCAGCGTTGCCGAGCGCGGCGGTGTACTGGTCAATGACCGCCTGCCGGTCGGCAGCCCCCGCCTGCAGCACTTTCGCGGCCCGTTCGCGGAGGGCCGCGTCCGGATGAGTCAGCAGGGCCTGTCGTTTGTCGGGCGCGATTTCCGGCGGCTGGACAGCACCCGCTTCGATCGCCTCGATGAGCGCGGATGTGCGGCCGGCGCCGCGAAGCAGTGCGTCGATGATCTCAATGCGCACCTGCGGCGCAGCTCCGGCCCACGCTTCGAGCAGCAGGCTGGCGGCAGCATCCCCCGGTTGATCCGACAAGGCGCGGACAATCGCCACCTGCACTTCGCGCGGCTGCGTGGGGGACATCAACTCTGGCGCGACACTCGTGAGGGATTCGGCCGAATCCTGCGACAACAGCGCAATCGCAGTGGTTCTGGCTTCAAGTGCTGCAGTGGCGTCCGTGGCCGCAGCGCGGGCCGACTGAAACTGTTCTTCGAGCCACGCGCCTCCCGTTGTCGAAAGCGCCCCGGATGAGGCAAGTGCTGTCAGAGTCGTGCCCCGCGTTCGCAATCCGCGACTGAGCCCGGCCAGTGCAGCAGCCGTCGTCGCGGCGGAGTCGGATGCGGGTGTTGCTGCCGTCAAGGCGTTCACAGTTGTTGTGGCTCCGGCATCGGAACCGATGGCCGCCAGTTCGCACAGGCGAGACAGCCAGCTCAGTTGGCCGGCGTCGTTCGAGGCGGACATGTTGGCGATCAAGTCGCTCGCCATATCCGGCGCGCGATCGCCGACCGAGGTCAGCATCGCCTGCTGGACATCGGGATCCAGGTCTTTGTGAGTCGCCAGCCGCGACAGCACCTCGGCGTCGATCTGGCCGGGGAACTCGCCGGCGGAGAGCGCCAGTTGAAACTGCACACTGATGTCAGTGTCGGTCGCCATTTCCGCAGCCGGGTGCGACGGGACCGTCCCGTCGGGCAGACAGGACTCCAGAAGCTGGATCACTCGGACGCGAACGTGCGGGCTGGGATCGCGGGAAAGATTCGACAAATCGAGGAATGACAGCTTGCCGATGGCTGCCAACGCTCCCAAGGCATGGACGCGAGCGACAGCCGACGGCGACCGCAGCAATGCTCGCAGATCGCCGGCCACGGATGCATCGCCTCGCTCAAACAACAGCCGCTGCGCGGTCTCACGCTGCCAGGCATTGGTAGAAGCGAGCTGCTGCGCCAGATCGGCGGACGACATCTTGGCGAGGTTCGGCCACGGGCGCTGCTTCCAGCCCGGCGGTACGAGTCGGTAAATCCGGCCGCGGTCGTCGCCGCTGGACAGGTGCAACAGCGCCTTGATGTCCTCGGGGATCGAAGCCGGGTGCTCGATCGTCTCGCGGTACATGTCGAGAATGTACAGGCAGCCGTCGGGGCCGTTGACGAAGTTGACCGGCCGGAACCAGTTGTCGGTCGACGTGATAAACTCGACGTTCTCGTCCGCACGCGTCGCGATGAAGCTCGCTCCATCGGGAGTCAGCGTCTTGCGGTGAATGAGGTTGCCACCGACGTCGCCAATGAAGGCGTTGCCGCGGAACTCGTCCGGGTAGGCGTCGCCGCGATAAATCGTGACCCCGGCGGCCGACGTAAAGAATCCACTGGCGACCAGTTCGCTCGGCGGCAGGCTCTTGCGATATTCCGGGTCTGCCGCGCGGCGGCGCGTGCGCACGATGCGCCACGGCTCCGTCGGACTCGTGCGGAATACCGGCGCAGCGCCCCCTTCTTTTGCAATGCTTCTGACGACCCCGGAGACGGCGACGCCCTGCGTTCGGTCAAGGTAACGGGCGGGGTAGACGACGTTCAAAATGTGATTGCTGTTCGAGCAGACGAACCGGTTCCCCCAGTCGTCGAACGAGTGCCCGAACTGCAGCCCGCCGCTCTCGAACCGCACGTCGCGGGTCTTGGGGTCGAACGAGAAGTCGCGTCCCCGCAGCATGCCGAGCGATTCGTCGCCGCGCTTCAATTCCGTGTCGCTCGTGGTCCCACCCGCGACGTAGATGCGGTTATCGGGTCCCCATTTGAGGTTGTTCGCCAGTCCCTGGACGTTGTACCGGCTGAACCCGGTGAACACGGTTTCGCGCACGTCGGCGACGCCGTCGCCGGTCGTGTCCTTGAAGTAGTAGAGATAGGGGGGCGCGAGCGCAAACACCCCATCGTCGTAGCAGCAGACGGAAACGCACCAGGTGATCTTGTCTGCGAAGACTGTGCTGCGATCGAATACGCCGTCGCCGTCGAGGTCCTCCAGACGCCTCACCAGGCAGGCGTCTTTCTTGCCGAGCGGCTGAGGCTGCATTTCTCGCGGCTCAGGCGAGTAGGGATACCCATGCATTTCGGCGACATAGAGCCGGCCGTCCGCGTCGAAACAGGCGTCGACCGGGTCGGCGACGATCGGCTCGTGAGCCGCCAGTTCCAGCGCGAACCCATGCTGCACTGCGAAAGTCGAGAGCGCATCGGCCGGTTCCGTGGCCGGAATGCGCGGCAGTTCGTCCGCCAGCGACGGTTCATCGGCGAGCGTCGCCATCGGCGTCAGCAGAGCGGCGGACAGTGCGCAGGCGAGCCAACGCGCAGAACGAAACACGCTCATCTCAACTCCGTGGTCTTGCCAGGCAGGAGGGTTGGCGCCGGCGGTCAGCAGCCGCTGGCTGTGGGACTGATACTGTACCATGCCGGCGCGTCAGCGGGAGTGACTCGGGCGTTGTGCGCCCGATACGGGTGTAACGCCCGTCATCCGGCGTCGGCCTCGAAGTCGAGCGGCTTCCGTTCCTGGAACCTGCAGCTGCCCGTTGACCGTCGACAAATCTCCGAGTTTCTCGGCCCGACCGGCGGACTGTGGTGTTCAATCACGCGGCGTAATTGCTCGCGGACGCCGATTCCCTTCCCTGTCGCCGACGGAGCTGACGTGCAGTACGCATCGAAGTGGCTGTGGGTTGTCCTGTCGCTGGTCCTGACTGCCGATGCGGAGGCCGGAAACTGGCCACGGTTTCGGGGGCCGAACGGGACGGGAGTCAGCCTCGATGCCGAGCCAACGCCGACTCACTGGAGTCCGACCGAAAACCTGAAGTGGAAGACGCCCCTCCCCGGAGAAGGGGTCTCCTGCCCCATCGTGGTCGGAGACCGCGTTTTTGTGACGACGTATTCGGGCTACGGATTCGAGCCGGGTGAACTGGCCGACCTTAAACGGCATCTCGTGTGCCTCGACCGTGCGACCGGCGCGATCCTCTGGGATGAATCGATCGACGCCGTACTGCCCGAGGACCCGTACTCGGGGATGGGAGTGCCGTCCCACGGCTATGCTTCGCATACGCCGGTCTCCGACGGCGAGCGGGTGTACGTGTTTTTCGGCAAGAGCGGCGTGCTGGCCTTTGACCTCGAGGGCCGGCGGCTCTGGCAGCACGCCGTCGGTTCGGATTCCGATCCCCGCGGCTGGGGATCCGCGTCCAGCCCGATCGTCGTGGACGGCCTGGTGGTGGTGACAGCCGGTCCTGAAAGCCGCGCAATCTTGGGACTCGACGCGGCCACCGGCAATGAGCTGTGGTCGGCGCCGGCGGATTCCCTGGGGAACGTCTGGGGCACTCCCTCCGTTGCGGACCTGCCGGACGGCGAGCTCGAAATCGTCATCGGCGCGCCGTACGAAATCTGGGGGCTGAATCCGAAGACGGGCAAGGTCCGCTGGTACTGCGAAGCGACGGGCGAAGACAGCTTCAACACCAGTGTCGTGGTGCACAACGACGTCGTGTACGCGGTGGAAGGCCGCGGCGGCGCCTCGATCGCCGTCAAAGCCGGAGGACGCGGCGATGTCACGAAGTCACAGGTGCTGTGGACCGGCCGCGAGGCCAACCGCTTCGGCACCCCGTTGTACGTGAACGACCGGCTGTACTTTGTCGCCAACGGCGCCGTGACTTGTCTCAACGGAACGACCGGCGAAAAGGTCTTTCAGGCGCGTCTTCCGGCAGGCGGCGGCAGTGGAGCAGACAACGGCGGCCAGGAACGGGGACGCGGGCGTTTCGGCGGGCGCGGCGGTTCGGACTATTCTTCGCCGGTCGCCGCCGGCGACACGATTTACTATGTGATGAGCAACGGCACGGCCCATGTGTTCCAGGCCGCCGACGCATTCGAGTCAATCGCCGTGAACCAGGTGACGACCGATAACGAAGTCTTCTCTGCCACGCCGGCGATCAGCAGCGGCGAATTGTTTCTGCGGTCGAACAAGCACCTGTACTGCATCTCAACAGCACAATGACAGCAGTTCCGCGATCACCTTGATTGATCAATTGATCGAACACTCTCCCCCAATTCTGTTCGGCACGAATGATGCGTCGGTTGATTCGCCGATAAGACGCGTCTGAAGGACGCCCACTCGACAGCCCAGGGCACAGCCCTGGGTTGTGATTCGCGATAACGTGGGAGGCCTGAAAGGCCGCGACTCGCCGGCGAGTTGCGCCCCTTCAGGGCTGAGCGTCCCTGTCCGACAGTGACCCAGGGCTGCGCCCTGGGCTATCGAGTGGCGCCCCGTTGGGGCGTTTCGCTCGACGCCGATCTGATTTCCCTCAGCCTGTCTCTCACAGCAGCATTCGTGCCGAACAGAATTGACTCCCCCGGGGAGAGGGTCCGGGAGTGAGGGCGAACGGCAGAACGATATCCCCGGCACTCCGCACTTGAGAAGCACACCGGCTCCTACAACAGTTCGGCGATCGGCCGGCCGCTGCCGATGATGCTCACGGGCCGGCCGCTGCCGTCGACAAAGTGCGTGTCGAGCGGAATGCCCATGGCCGAGTAGATCGTTGCCAGCAGGTCCTGCGGCGTTGTAAGCCGGTCCTGCACACCGCCTCCCCAGCGCTCGCTGGCGCCGACGACTTGCCCAGGCCTGATCCCGCCGCCGGTCAGCAGGACGCTGAAGCAGTCGGACCAGTGATCCCGCCCCGCGTGGCCGTTCATACGCGGGGTGCGGCCGAACTCGCCGCAGCAGTACACGATGGTGTCGTCGAGGAGGCCGCGTGAGTCCAGGTCGGCGACCAGCGTGGCGATGGCCCGGTCGAGTGGCGGCACATGCTCGTCCAGGCCCTTCACGACCTCGTTGTGATGGTCCCAGTTGCCGGTATTGATGTTGATGCACCGGGCGCCAGCTTCGACCAGCCGCCGCGCCAGGAGCGCGCTCTGCCCATAGCGGTGCCGGCCGTAGCGGTCGCGCAGTTGCGGGTCTTCGGCGGTGAGGTCGAACGCGGCCCGCATCGCGTCTCCGGAGACCATCTCCAGCGCCTGGCTCTTGAAGGCGTCGAGGCCGTCCATCACTCCGCTGTCGTCGACGTCCCGGCGAAGCGTGTCAAACGAGGTCAACAGCCGCCGCCGCGCATCGACGCCGTGGTCGGTCAGGCCTTCCGGCAGCGACAGGTTCGGCACCTGGAAACCGTCGGCATTGGGGTCAGCGCCGACCTCGAACGGGTTGTACGCCTTGCCGAGGTAAACGGCGCCCTGGTAGCCGAATGCTTCGGTCTTCGGAATCGTGACGTAGGCCGGCATCGGCGGCAGGCGGGAACCGAGCGAGCGGGAGATGACCGAGCCGAGC
>JAEUIG010000035.1 GCA_016795125.1 Planctomycetaceae bacterium
CCGATCACTCCGAGTTGTGCAGTGACCACCGCTTCGCTGCCGACGGGCAACGGGCGCGCCTGATACCACACAGCGAGCTGACCGAGGAGCAGGCACATCGGCACGAACATGATGAGCATCGGGACCAGCGACAGTGCCAGCAGCCGGCCGGCGTTCAACAGGATGCGTCCCTGGGCGCGGAGGCTGACAGCCATGCTGTCCTTGAACAGCGACAATGCGAGCAGGTTCGCCTTGATCTGGTTGCGGGTCCGCAGGATGGCCGCCTGGTTCGACGTGTGCTTGAACGCCCACAGCATCAAGATGCCGGTCACAACGCCCACCAGCGTGGCGGAAAGCCAGCCCGGCAGCCAGGCGATCGGCGCGAAGGCGACCTTCGCGAGCATTCCCGCCGCCGTGTTCAGACAGACGATCAGTTGCGTCAACATGACTCAGTCAGGAACAAACAGGAGGAAACAGAGAAAACGGAGGGAGAAACACAGGGAGTAGTTGGTCACTCGCTGAAGTACCAGAATGTCACGATCAGACACGACGCAGTCCACTGAAATCCAGTCTGGCCTCTCCTTCGTGTCCTTCGTGACCTTCTGTTAAACCTGCGCTAGGTGGCATCAATCGCAGAAAGAGGATTTACAGAAGGTCACGAAGGACACGAAGCAAGAGTACAAGTGAGCGTTGGCGTTGATTTCGCTGTGACCCATGTCGAAATCGCGACCCGGAGCTCGGCTTCGTTCCCTCCTCCATTGCCTCTGTTACCTCCTGTTGAATCCGTCATTCGATGTACCCCAGGCCACGCAGCTGGTCCGCAACCTGTTGCTCCGCTTCCTCAACACCGAGACGGTTGAGTTCGTTTTCGATCGCGTGGGCGACGAATTCGTCGATGCCGCTGTAGCCGACCTTCGCCACAGCCGCTTTCACGCGTTCATAAAGTTCGGGGGTGATATTGATCTTGGACATCGAGTCGTGAGTTCTGATGCGCGATGGGAAGTGTGTCGGTGAGCGCGTGCGGGCGCTCGCGGCTCGGCGGGAGCCTCGCCCTCCCGGTCGTAGGTTATATGACGAACAGGGGTTTGCCCTGCATGGATACCGGCGGCTTCAGTCCGAACTCGGTGAGAATCGACGGCGCCAGGTCGATCAATGACGGGTTCTCTGCTCGCAGCGTGCGATTGCAGCACAGCACGCCGGGGACTTCCAGTGCATCGGCGCAGTGGTCGGCGCTCCAGGCGGCGGTGTTGTCGAGAAGGACGTCTTCGGTCAGGCCCCCCAGGCACGTTTCCCACGACGCCCGATAGCCGCGGGCGTAGCCGATGACCAGGTCGGGTGCCAGCGCCGTCGCTTCGCCGGAGTAGATCTCGTCCGCCCGGTAAACGCTGCGAACGACCGTCTCGCCGTTGAAGTCGCGGACCGCTTTCAACCGTGCGACGAGCTGCGTCAAGAGCCGTTCCTGTTCTTCGCCCGGCTCGACGATGCCGTCGCGCTCGCGTCCCTTCAGGTTGAGATACAGGCCATTGATTCCAAGGCCGTACGCACGCGTGCGCGACCAGTCCGCTTCGGTCAGGATATTCGTGCATTCGCGCGGGTTGAGGTATCCGTGGTCGCGGAGCCACGAGTTCAGGTTGAACTGCCGGCCGAAATTCGCGAAGCCGTGGTCGCTCATCACGATCACGGTCGCGTTCCCTCCGTACCGGTCATAGATGTCGCCGATCACGGCATCAAGCCGTTCGTAAAGCTGCTTCACCCAGGTGTAGCGGCTCGCGGCTTCGTCCGCTCCGCGCGTGGGATGCGTCGCGTTCTCGTCGGCGTTCCACCAGAACATGTGCGACTGCAAGTCGCTGCTGGAGAAATAGAAGAACAGCAGGCCGTCGTCGTAGTTCTGGATTGCATACTCGAACAGCGCGAAGCGTTCCTCGAGCACCTGCGTGGCCTGCTTCCGGAACTCGTCGTCGTTAAAGACGCCGTTCGTGCGGGCCTTGTGGTCTTCCTGGAACCCGGTTGTGTGAAACAGACCGAGTTCTTTCGACACGGCCGAGATGAACTCCGGCGGTTCCGAGACCGGCACCGCCGGCGCGGAGGGATCGACGTTGATCGGGGAGACGTACAGCCGAAACGTCGGCGCGACCTCCTGGAGCAGGAACCGGCAGATGCCCGACGCATGCTGCGTCGGCACGAGCGAGGGCGTCGAGAGCGCGAAATCGAGCTTGATCCACCCGCTCCATTCCCCCGGCTTGAGCAGGATGCGGGTTCCCTGGATTTCAATCAATGCCGCATTCGCGGCCTTGTCGCGGTGGACTTCAAACTCGATCGTGATCGGCTTCGGCGATTTGCGCAGGCTGTCTTCGGGACCGGCCAGCTTCGCCTTGGCCGAGTCTCCCTTGAAGACCAGTCGCGCACGCTTGCCCCCCCCTTCTTCGAGGCCGCGCGGCGGCGAATCCTGGCTGAAATACTGGTACGTCCCGTAGGTGCCGAGCATGTCCGGCGTCCCCATCCCGCTGATGCAGCGATGGTGCCCGTACTGCGACGGGCTGGGCGGATAGTTGGACGGCAGGTCGTAGAACGTCGAGGGAATCTTTGCCGCGTCGAGGTAGTCCCAGAACGGCACGCCCTGCCGGCGCAGCACAGTGCGCGGCGGCGTGTGATTGAACGGCCAGAAATCAAGTTGTAGCCGGTGGTCGTCCCATTCCAGCCCGCCGCTGCCGGGCAGCGTCTCGGCGGCGGAAAAGAACGGCGCACACTGCTCGTGCGGATGGCGATGGATAAAGTCAAAAATGCCGTGCGAACCGGGTCCGCAGCCGTTGATAAAGTTGGCCCACGCAACCGGGCTTTGCGGCGGAACACTCGTTCCCAGTTCGCTGAATCCTCCGGCGGCGGCCATCTTCGTCATGTTGGGCAGACGGCCGGCCTGCATCAGTGAACGGCACAACCGCGGGTCCATGCCGTCGATGCCAATGACGATCACCTTCTTGCCGAGGCTGTGCGACACGCGATTAACGCCGCCGACCCAATAGGCGGCGGCTGCCGAGCCAGCGACGGCGGCCGTGGCAGCGGCGCCGGTGAGCAGTTGACGTCGGGAGATCGGTTTGTGCTTCGTGGTCGTCATCGGGCCGGCTCAATGCTGCGCACTCGGCGCGACGGGAGGGCGAGGCTCCTGCCGAGCCGCATTCACGACTGGACGCCGGGCGCCGTTCGGCTCGGCAGGAACCTCCTCCTCTCGAGACGGTGACATCATGGGTTGGGACGGTTGATCGCCGATGGCGAGGACGCGGCCATCCATGTGCTCGGGAACCGGAACGCCGAACAGGTCGAGGACCGTCGGTGCGATATCGAGCAGGCGCGGCTGCTCGGAGTGAATGGCGTGATTGCAGAACAGCACCCCCGGCACAACAGAGGGATCGACACAGTGGTCGCCGCTCCAGGCCTTCGTGTTGTCGTGAAACACTGCGCGGCTGGTGCGTCCCACCGCGGCATCCCACGAAACCCGGTACCCGCTCGCATAGCCGACGATCAGGTCAGGCGCCTGGTCCTTGTACGGGCCGCGATAGGCCTTGGCTGCCTTGTAAACGCTCTTGATGGCCGATGCGCCGGACTGCGGATCGACGAGTGACTTGAGCTGCTGGGCGATTTCGGTTCGCAGCGCCTCGGCGTCGTCCGGTTCGACGCAACCCTGCGAGAACTTCCCCTTAAGGTTCAGGAAGATACCGGTCAGGCCAATCGCGAACGCGCGCGTTTTCACCCAGTCGATTCCGGACAGATGTTCCTCGCCGCGGCGGGCATCGTCGACGACGAGAAACCCTCGCTCTTCCAGCCAGCGATTCAGGTCCACGCCGCGCCGAAACGTATTAAACCCGTGATCGGAGAGGACCATCAGCAGCGTGTCGCTCCCGTTGCAGGCGGCCACCGTGCGGCCGACGAGGTCGTCCATCCGCACGTAAAGATCCTCGATGACACCGGCCATCGTCGCCGGGACATCCGCCGGCCGCGCCGGATGCTGATCATCCAGATACCGCCAGAACATGTGCTGCATCCGGTCCGTGCCGTCGAACACGCACACGCACAGCCCTTCCGGCACCTTTTCGAGGCCGTCGAAAAACATCGCCTCGCGCTCGTGCTCAATGTCGATGCACTGCTGCAGGAAGTGCTCGTCGTCGAGGACATGCTCGCTGAGTCCCCAGGTGTCCTCGGCGAGGCCCAGCGTGGCATACGGTCCCTGCCGCTTGGCAAGGTAGATCGGATAAACCGCCGGATAGCCGATCTCCATCGCCGGATGCTCGGGATCGATGTTGATCGGCGTGACATACAGCTCGAATTCGGGCTGCGTGCTCAGCAGCAGGAACCGGCAGACTCCATGGATCGAGCGCCCGGGGCCAGCACGGAACTTGACCGCGATCCAGTCGCTGTACATCGCCGTCTTGAGTGAGTGCGATGCGCCGGCGACATCGAGCCTGGCGGATTGATCGCCGTTCAGCGTGACGGTGAAGCCGCAATTCAGTGGTGGATGGCCGTCGCGCGACGAGTCGGGCGGACCGAGGAGTTCTCCGCGGATGACATTTCCCGCGCGCTCGACTGTCAGCACTTCACCGCCGGTCGTTTCAGTTTCGCTGCGGGGTCGCGTCGTGAACAGCGAGAACGTCCCCTGCGTGCCGCGCAGGTCCGGCACGCACATCGCAGAGAGTTGCACGCCACGCAGCTTCTCCGGCGGGAACGTGATCGGCACCCGCAGGATGCAGTTGAAGATGCCGTAATCGCTGAGGAAGTTCCAGAACGGCCGGCTCTTGCGGAGCAGCCGCACATCGGGTCGCGCGCGGGTCCACGACAGCGGACCGATGCCGAAGGTGCGCGTCGCCGTGCGGATTTCGACGGAGCTGAGTTTCGGCGCGTAGGTCC
>JAEUIG010000052.1 GCA_016795125.1 Planctomycetaceae bacterium
TCTCGGCGTTCCACTGGACCGGGACGTCCGTCTCCAGACTCGTGCCGTCGCCGCGCGGCCCGCGCCACCCCGGCCAGTTCTCGGCGTTCACCGGCAGCGCTGCAGCGGTTAGTACGATTGCCGCGATCAAGCGTCCCGCACTCGCACGTCGCATGAACTGCACCTCAGTCGGTATCAGAAACGGGACGCAGATGACGCAGATTCAAGAGATGTCCACAGATCAGGTTTTACAGCCGCTGTGCTTGTTCTCGCTGCGAGTTTGACGTTGCACGTCGTCCCACGGGGATGAACCCCGTGGCTCATTTCACTGAAAATGTGCTGCGCAAATCTCTTGAATCTGCGTCATCTGCGTGCCTGCATCCACTACTGCACAGCAGCCGTCGTGCTCGTCGGCGCGGGCGGATCGAATGTGGCGATGACCTCGCCATTCGTCCCGTTCCACACGCGGATGATGCCGTCCTCGCCGGCCGACGCGACGATCCCGGTGTCGCGCGAGGCCGTGACTGCATACAGGAAATCCTTGCTGCCGTCGAACTGCCGCGCGGGCGTGCCGTTGGCCGCGTTGTATGTGCGGGTCTGCGGGTCGCCGCCGCACGTCGCCAGCAGGTCCTGCACGCCGATGTAATCGACGTCCGTCACCTGCTTGTTGAATCCGCTGATTGTCCGCAGCTGTTCGCCGGTGGCGGTGTTCCACAACTTGACGGCGTTGTCGGCGCCGGAACTGGCGATCGCGCTGCCGTCCGCCTTGATCGAGACTCCCAGCACATGGGCCGTGTGGCCCTCGTAACCCCGAATGAACGCGCCCGATTCCAAGTTGAAGGACTTCACGAACTTGTCCGCCGCGCCGCTGACCAGCGTCTGGCCGTCACGCGAGAACTCGACGTCGAAGACCGTGTCGCTGTGGGCGTCGGTGAACTCGCGGAGCAGCGAACGGCCGGCCACGTCCCAGATCTGCAGTTGCCCGCTGCGGGACGGTTCGCCGCCTCCGCACGCCAGTTTGGTCCCGTCGGGGCTGAAGTTGAGACACAGCACCCGGTCGGTCATCAGCGACGCGGAAACATCGAGCGGATTCTCCGCGGAAGGGCCGAGTCGGCCGACGAGCTTCCACTGCGGCCGGGTCTCCCACACGATGGCGGTCGAATCCGCGCCGCACGAGAGGACGGAGCCGTCGGCGAGCGCCGCCACGCGCGACACCGCGCCCGCGTGGCCCTGCAGCGCCTCGAGCGGCTTGCCGTTCGCTGCCAGCCACAGCCGGACCACTCCGTCGTCCGTGCCGGTGATGAGTTGAGTTCCATCGCCGCTGAAGGCAACGCTGCGGATCGCCGGACGCGCGGCCGTCGCGGCCTGCGTTGCGGCAGTCAGCGCCTGCTCGGCCGTTGTCACCGCCTGGGTCGCTGCTTCAACGGCCAGCTTCGACTGTTCATGACGGGATTGCGAAGCGGTCAAGGCTTCCTGCGACAGCTTGATGGCCCGCTCGGCCGAAGCCACGCCGTCGCGCGCCTTGTCGCGGGCGTCGGTTTCCGTCTTGAGGGCCGTTTCCGCATCCGCCTTCTTCTTCTTCAGAGCTTCGTCTTCCGCAGCGGCCGCCAGTTCCTGCGTCGCCGCATCGAGCGCCTGCTGCGCTGTCTGCACTTTGGTCTCCGCTTCGGCAAGTGCCTTGTCGGCCGCCTCCTTCTGTTCGTTCGCTTTTTTCAGCGACTCGTCGCGGCTCTGCGCGTCCTTCTCGGCTTCCTTCTGCGCCGCGTCAGCCAGCGTCTTCTTGTCCCTGGCGACGGTCTGGTCGTCAGTCGTCAGCATAGACGCATAGTCGAGGTCCGGGTTGCCCTTCGTCTCGGCGACCTGCTGATTCGCTGCGCGATTCCAGACGCGGGCGATCCCCGCCGCGTCGCCGCCGGCGATCAACTGACCGTCCGGAGAGGCGGCGACCGACGTCACCGCGCCGGTCAGATTCTGTGAGAACGTCTGCTCGCCAGTCTCCAGCTTCCAGATCCGGACCGAAGTGTCGTCGCTGCCCGAAACCACTTCACCCGTCGCCGCCAGCAGGACGAGACCATTCACCGGACCAGTGTGTCCGGCGATTTCGCGGACCGGAGCAGCGGCAGCTGCTTCCGGCTGCGGAAAGGTCCAGACGCGAATCAGGTTGTCGGCATGTCCGGTGACGACCTGGGCGCCGTCGGCCGTGAGAATCAATGCGCGGACGGGCGCCGGAGTCGTCAACGTGGCGATCGGCTGACCGTCGGCCGGGTTCCAGGTGCGGACCGTTCCGTCCTCGGCGCCGGACACGAGCACCGTTCCGTCGGCATTGAAGGCGAGTCCCGTGACGGCGCCGGTGTGGCCGGTCACGGTGGCGATCTTCGCGCCAGTCGCGAGGTTCCAGAGGTTCACACTGCCGGTGGCCAGTCCCGTGGCGGCCGTGCTCCCGTCGGCGCTGACGCCGACGGCCGTCACCGCCCCGTCCGCTGCCAGTTTCTGCAGCTGAACATTACGCTGTCGTTCCCAGAGCTTGATCTCGCGAAAACCGGCGGACGCCAGCAGGTTGCCATCAGGGCTGAATGCCAGCGCATGCACGAAGTCGCGATGGGCCGCGCCCGAGGCATACATCGGCACGCCGTCCGTTTGGATCGCCATCAGCGCCGGGTCGGTGAGCTGCGCCACTTCGCGCTTGCCGGCGAGGTCGTACATCACGATGCGATTCACCCGGCCGGCGGCCAGGAACCGTTCGCGCGGATCGAGCGCGAGGCTGAAGACGGCGGTGATGGCATCGGGGATCGGCTGCCAGCTCAGTCCTCCATCGGGACTGCCGGACTGGCCGGGGTGCGCGCCTTCCTCAATCCATTTTCGCAGGATGCCAAGTTCCTGGGGCGTGAGCGCCTTGGCTGCGACGGTGTTCGGCAGCGGCGGCATGTGCGGCTCTTCTGACCGCGCGGCAGCCGTGTAGAGCAGGCTTTCGTCCGGCTTGCCGGCGACAACCACGACCCCGCTGCCGCCTCCCTTCAGGATGGCTTCGACGTTCTCCAGGACGAGATCGCTCTCCGCGGTCGTCCGGTTGTGGCAGGCGAGGCACTTCGCCTGCAGCATCGGAAACACGTCCATGTTGAAGTCGACTTCGCGTCCCAGCGCGGGATCAACCGGCTGAATGGCCTGGGACGCATCATCGGCGAAGGCCAACGTGGGCAGGAGGCCGCACAGGAGGAACGCGGTAGGCAGCAGGCGGGTTCGCATAAGGCAGGTTACGCAGGAGGGATTTCGCACCAGCCGCGATCGTGGAGCGCAATCGATCGCGCTCCCTTGCGGTCGCGGCTAGTCAATATTGTCGGTGGAATCATTCAGTCACGGTAATCACCACCGGCACGTCCACTTTGGCCATGCCGGCGAAGTCCATCGCTCCCTGGATCACCAGGTTCGCGACCGCGCCGACCGGGGCGTCGGCAGCAGCGGTGACTGTCAGCACCGCCTCAGTCTGGTCGGCGGCGACAGTGGGGGTATCCGAGGTTAATCCGCTGGCCCCCGGCGGCAATGGCAGCGACAGCGTGACCGGTCCGGCGAAGTTGTTCTGACGCGTGACCGTCACCTTGATCTGCAGAGACGCGCCGCGCTTGAGGTTGCCGCTGTCAGGCACGCTGGCCGCCAGCTTGATCGGCGCCGCGCGGACTTCGACGACGATCGCATCGGACGGCGGCGTGAAGTTCAGGTTCTTCGGCTCGGCGGCTTTCGCGGCCTCAGTGGAAGCAGCTTCCGCCGCAACGCGACGAGTCTCTAATCCGGTCGAAGCGGCAGTCGCGTCCTGTTCGGCCTTCTCGGCGGCGGCCTGCGCGGCGGCGGCAGTTGCGTTGGCGGCGTCTGCGGCGGCGAGTTCGTCACCGCGTTGTTTGACGAGTGCGTCGGCCTGTTTGGCAGTTTCGGTCGCGGCGGCCAGGGCGGCGGCAGCTGCGGTGAGCGCCGCCTGAGCCTGTTCGACCTGCGCTTTTGAGGCCGCGACCGATTGCTCGGCAGCGGTGACTCCCGCCTGTGATGTCTCGTGGGCCTTCTGAGCGGCCGCCAGCGCCGCATCGCTGTCGGCTTTCTGCTGCTTGGTCGCGGCGTTGTCGGGATCGGCATCGAGCGCGGCCTGCGCGGTTCTCACCAGCTGTTCGGCCATTGCGACGACCTTCTCGGCATCGGCAATGACCTGCTGGGCCATGGTGAGACCGGCATCCGCGCGGGTCTGCGTCGCCTGCGCGTCCGCCAGTTGTTTTTCGGTCGCAGCGTTGGCCTCGGTCGCCTGTTGGAGCGCCGTCGCGGCCGACTGTGAACCGGCGTCGGCGTTGGTTTTCTCCGTCGCGGCGGCGGCGAGCGCCGTCGCGGCGACAGTCGCGGCTTCAACGGCGGCCGTTTTCGTCACGGTGGCCGCCGCAAGTGCGTCCACTGCGGCCTTGGCCTGCACAGCAATGGCTTCCAGGTCGGTCTT
>JAEUIG010000081.1 GCA_016795125.1 Planctomycetaceae bacterium
AACTCAACCGTCGGCACCGGCAGCAGTTCGCCGGTCGGACTAATGAGGATCGGCTCGTCGCCGGAGTAATCGCCGTTCGAGTACATCACGCCGTTCTCGCAGACGATGATCGAGCCGGTCGTCTCGCCCTTGTTGTTGCGCTTGAACTTCTGGCCGTTCAGCAGCGCCTCGTCCGGTTCGTTCTTGCCGTCGTACCACCACACGGGGACGATCGGGCCCCCTTCGGTCAGCACGAACTCGAACTTGATCTTCGACTTCTGCGGGTAACTGTCGCGGTTGTGGCCGCTGGTCCACGCCTGAATGGAAACCGGATCCTTCAGTCCCGCTCCCATGAACGGCATGTTGAAGGTGTGGCAGGCCATGTCGCCCAATGCGCCGGTGCCGAAATCCCACCAGCCGCGCCACTTGAAGTTGTGATAAGTATCCGGAGCGAATGGACGTTCCGGCGCCGGGCCGAGCCACGCTTCCCAGTTGAGGAACTTCGGCGGCGTGCCCGGTTCAGGACGCGGCCCGCCCTGCGGCCACACCGGCCGGTTGGTGACGACGTGCACTTCCTTGATCGCTCCCAGGTGGCCCGCCTTGAGGATCGCCGCCGACTTGCGGAGCGTCGAGCCGGAGGTGCCCTGGTTGCCCATCTGCGTCGGCACGTTGTGCTCGCGGGCCAGCCGGGCCAGTTCGCGGGCTTCCCACACGCTGTGCGTCAGCGGCTTCTGGCAGAAGGCCGCCTTACCGTGCGTCAGTGCCAGCGCCGTGGCGAGGAAGTGGTTGTGGTCCGGCGTCGAGACGGTGACCGCATCGAACTTGTCGGCGAACTTGTCGTAGAGTTCGCGGTAATCGTTGAATTCCTCGGCGTTCTTGAAGCGATCGTCGGCCTTGCGCTTGCGACGGTTGAGATCGTCCACATCGACGATCGCAACGACATCGCCGTGTGCGGCCGCGTCGCTGGAATCGCTGTCTCCCTTGCCGGAGATGCCGATGCAGGCGTACCGCACGCGTTCGTTGGGGGACTTCTCTGCGGCAAATGTCTTCGGCCCGCCGACCCACAGGGCGGCGCCGATGGCGCTCGTATGCTTGATGAAATCGCGGCGCGTTGACTGTCGAATCATAAGTGGTCCTCTGCTCGGAGCCGTGGACTCGCCTGGAGCCCGGCTCGCTGGAAATCCTGATCCGCCTCTCCGGACGGGGCCGATTCCGGCCATGTCGTTACAACGGCCGTCCTGCCCGATGCACTACCTTAACCCGGTTGCACGGCCGTTCGCAACGTACAGGAGTGCACGATGGACGGCTTTACAGAAGGTCACGAAGGACTCAAAGCAGGGAAAAAACTTGACGCACCAGCGTGACACGCCAGCGAGGGTGAGTCTATCAATTCGGCAGAGTGGCTCGTTTTGGCGAACCCCGTCGGCCGACTGCACTTCTTCTTCGTGCTCTTCGTGACCTTCTGTAAATCACGTTTTGAATCGCACGCTGATGACTGTCGAGTGAATCTGTGCTCGGGTGTCGTTGCTATTCTTCCTTTGCCAACCGCAGTGAGAGCTCCCGCGAGTCGATGCTCAATTGTGCATCTTTCGTGGCGTCCGCGACCTGTTCCAGAATCCGTGCCAACCGCGACCGCTGTTCGTCGGTCAGTTCCGGCGACACCACTTCCACGGCGTGCAGGCAGTTTTTCAGCAGCAGCGAACGCTCGAAGTACGCCAGTCCCGTGGCCTCATCGGTGACTTTCTCCGGCACCAGCGGCTCCGCGACGGCGGCGGCGAACACGCTCTCGAAGACCGGCAGGCCGGCCAGTGACTTGTGCCGCGCGAGTCCGATCGCTGCGTTCGCGCGGGTCATCAGGTCGGTGTCCTGCAGGAGCACTTCCAGCCGCGCCTGTGCCTCCGGGGACGACAGCAGGCCGAGAATGAAGGCCGCCTGGTGACGGTCCAGCGGATCTTCGCTGCCGGAAATGGCGACGATCGGCTGGACGATTTCCGGAGCGCCGAGCGGATGCCCCTGTTCCAGGGCGCGCCCGGAGATCATCACCAGAGCAGTCAGCCCGTGCTTGCGCAACAGCGGGTCGTCTCCGGTGTCGACAGCCCTCAGTATCACGGGAAACACGATTTCAGGCGAATCCAGCCGGCCCAGGGCCTTGGCCAGAAACTCCAGCTGCGAGGCAGTTTGCTCGTCGCGCGGGGAGACCGCCTGGGTTTCGGTGAACAACTCGGTGAGGGCGGACGCGACATCCGGATTGGCCGCCAGCTTCTGGCCGCGATCGCCGAGGTTCGCGTCGGCGTCGAGCATGTCCGCCAGGCTGAGCGCGCCGCGCCAGCGGACGTGCGGATTCTGGCTGCGAACATTGTCGACCTGCTGCCGCCAGTCCAGTTCCCCCGTGGCCAGCCGGCCGAACAGGAAGTAGACGCCGATCACCCCGCCGACGATCAGGGCGGGGATCAGGAACAACTGGACGATGAACCGCGCCGACGGCGGTTCCACCGGCGGCAACGTCTCTGGAAACGCATCCCCTGTCGGCGCGCGATCCTCGCCGCTGTCACTCGTCTCAGGACTCGCCGGGTCGGACTCAGGCATCGTCAGTAACGCGTGGGGAAGGTCATTCCGGCCAGTTCGGCGGAACGCAGGAGGGACTGTCAGAGAGCGACAATGTCGTCGCCGAAATCCATCGTAGAAGAGGCTTCCGGTGAAGGGAAGCAGTCTCAGAAATGGGATGCCGGTTGTCGGAAGAATCTACGTCGGCGTCCACAAACATGACTTCTCCTGTGATTTGATCGCCGTGGGCACGCCACTCGGATCGATGCCTCCAGTCAGCACTGCATACAGGAAGTCTGGCAAGCGAAGGTCAAATTCTTCGCGGGCATGCGAATAGCGGTCCTCGACCATGATCGGCCAGTCATCTGGCTCACCCTCTCGGCGCCAGTAGTACTGGTGACCATCGCAGGAATATCCCCACATCAACCACCCTCCCGGCTGCGCCCAGTGAATCTGGGGCCAGTCTGAACGCGGCAATGGTTCTCCGAGGGCGTTGTAAAACAGTCGATTCTGACTCAGGATTCGTGCCGGCTCATAGACTGTCAGGAAGTTTAAGTCGTGAGCTTGCGTTCGAATGTAGCCGGGACCGTAGCACGCCAGGAACTCGGAATAGCTCGAAGGGAGCGGTTGTCCGACCTCATTTTGCAGTTGGCGATCCGCTTTCGCATCCGGGCGGTAGAGGCATGCCGACGGAGGAGAGAGGATCGCTTTGAGCCTATCGCACACACCCATTCGTTTTCGGACGGCAGCAGGACGACGGCGCTTACGAGGTGTGGCCATGCCCACCAGCATACCAATTCGAGTTCATGCTGACCGGAGTTTCGCTTTCGCTTCACCGAACCATCGGGCATCATGACCGTACCGAGCCTTCAGTCGTGATCGGTGATGCCAACCCCTGCCTCAGAGAATCGCATGTCGTCTTCCGCCTGCACGCGTCGTCGATTTCTGACTGCCTCGGCCATGGCCTCGACGATGGGCCTGCTCTCGCGACGAT
This sequence comes from Planctomycetaceae bacterium, assembly GCA_016795125.1. GTDB lineage: Bacteria > Planctomycetota > Planctomycetia > Planctomycetales > Planctomycetaceae > JAEUIG01. The sequence continues at coordinate 3,518 of JAEUIG010000081.1, forward strand.
CACTCGCCCAACTCCCGGACGTCGCCAACCCTCGTGCGACCGACGGTGACGCGCAGCACGAGCCGAACTGGGATGAACGCTTCACGTTGACCGTCGGACAGGAGAGCGCCGATCTCGTTGGCCGTGACGACAAGGTGCTCCAGGCGGCCGTCGACTACGTCGCCCGCATGGGAGGCGGCACCGTCAAGGTACTGCCCGGCACTTATACGCTGCGGAACTCCGTTTACCTGCCGTCGAAGATTCGCCTGCTGGGCAGCGGACCGGAGACCGTCGTAACCAAGGGACCGTCCGAGACCCTCGAATTCGCCGACGACTCCGACTGGTACGATCAGGAGATCACGCTGAAGAATGCCGGCGGACTGCGCGTTGGCGACGGCGTCACGCTCCGCGCGAAGGACGTCAGCCGCAGCGGCGAGCTGGTGATCAAGAAGACGCTCGTCGCCCGGTCCGGCAACCGGTTCAAGATCAACGATGGGTTGCGGCAGAACCTGTGGGTCGAAGGCGCGCCGACCTGTACGTCGGTGTTCCCGCTACTCACCAGCGAGTACACGTCCGACGTCGTCATCGAGGACCTCGTGCTCGACGGCAACCGCGAGAATAACGCCCATCTCGACGGCAACTACGGCGGCTGCATCTTCCTGCAGGACTGCAATCGTTACACGTTCCGCAATGTGGAGGCCCGCAACAACAACGGCGACGGTTTCTCGTTCCAGATTTGCCACGATGTGCGCGTCGAGAACTGCTGGTCGCACGACCACGCCGACCTGGGAGTGCATCCCGGCTCCGGCTCACAGCGTCCGCTGATCTCGCACTGCAAGCTCGAACGCAACGGGATCGGCCTGTTCTGGTGCTGGGGCGTGAAGTACGGCCTCGCGGAGGACAACCAGATTCGCGACAACCGCGACTACGGCATCTCGATCGGCCACAACGACACCGACAACGTGATGCGCCGCAATGAAATCGTCGGCAGCGGCAAGGTCGGCCTGCTCTTCCGCGACGACGGCCGTGGCCTCGATTTCTGGGCGAACCGGAACACGTTCGAGAACAACAAGATCATCGACACCGGCGACGACACCGGCGTGGCGATCGACATTCAGGGACAGACGAAGGACCTGAAGATCGCCAACAACGAACTGCGTGAGACCCGCCGCCCGATGAACCGCACCGGCATCCGCATCGGCTCCGCCGCCCAGCGTATCGAACTGGCGGACAACACTATCGAAGGCTTTGCGAACTCGATCGTGCGGCAGGGCTAGAGCCCTACTACTAGCCGCGACCGTGAGGGAGCGCACGCAGCACTGTTC
>JAEUIG010000105.1 GCA_016795125.1 Planctomycetaceae bacterium
CGGCGCGAATTATGTCAGGCACAGCCTGACCTACATGTTCCATGTCGCTCGTCGTTCGCCCTCACCCCCGGCCCCTCTCCCGGAGGGGGAGGGGCGGGCGGCCTATCACGGGTCAGCCTCTGATGCCAATCGTGTTCGCAGCGCGGCCAGGCGTTCGCGCAGCCGGGCGCGCACTTCTTCGATTTCCGGATCGCTGCCGAATTCGGCAGTCAGTGTTTCGATACGGTCCAGATCGTCGAGCAGCGCGGTGAGTTCGTTGCGGAGTTCCGAAGTCGTACTGTCGCCAGTTGGTTGTGCGGCCTCGATCGGCGACGGAGTGAAGTCTGCTGCGTCGGCTATGGACTGCGCGGGTCCGGAAGTGAGCGGTGTTTCTGGAGTCGTCGCTGCGATGGCGGCATTGCTGCTGTCGTCGCGGTGAGCGGCCTGCATGCGTGGTCCGCAGCAGGTCAACAAAGCGATGCAGCACAAAGCGCCTGAGATCAATAAACGGCGGTGAGCCGGCGTCGACCAGCGGTCCTCGTGGCTGACGCCGTTGATCAGCCTCCCGATACGCCGTGCGAATCGCGATTTACCGACGCCAGCCGTCAGCCCGACCGGCATCGGCGACAGTCGCCATTCGGCGACGCGCGTCAGACAGTTCGCGAGGGTCAGCGGGCGAACGCCGCCGGCAATGGCCCAGTCGTCGCACAGTTCTTCCGCCGCCTGCCGCCACCTGCGCACGGCGAGGAAATTCAGCGGCTGAATGGGCAGGCAGCAGCAAAGCGCCGTGCCGATCCACAGCCACAGCGGATCGCGGCGAACGAGATGCGCCAGTTCGTGCGCCAGCAGAGCCTGCTGCTCGGCGGGGGAAAGCTGCTCCTCAATGCCCGGCGGGACAACGATGACCCATCGCCAGATGCCCCCCGCCGCCGGCTCGTTCGCGGTCGCCGAGTACGCCAGCCGGACGGACTGTTTCACGTTCCGCCGGGCCAAAAGCTGATCAAGCGACGTTCGCAATGCACCGTCGTTAATCGTTTCCGTTCGCCGCAGCCGGTGCCGCGCCACCAGGCTGCGCCAGCCGATCCGTGCCAGGCCCACAACCACCAGCGCGGCGAACGCAGCCGCCACGACACCACGCCATGCGCTGACCGGTTCGGCGAGCGCCGACAAACCCTCGACCGGCTTGGCTCCGGAATCGTCTGACAGCGAGGCGACCCCGGCCGACTGCGACTCGACGGGAAATGTCGGTTCAATGCGCGTGGCGATTGCCGGAGAAATCTCCGCAGCCTCGATGGGGTCGTCGGCCGCCGGCTGCATCACTTCGATTTTGACGACCGGCCCCGGTTCGATTGTCGGCAGCGGCAGGTCTGCGTCGCTTTCGCTCCGGCCCGGAACGATCTCGATCGCGGCGGCGCCGTCCCCATCTTTAACGCCGGCCGATTCTTCCTCGGGACGGACAGCGCTCCGCTCTGAATTGAAGTTTGTGAAACCGCCAGCGGGGATTGGCGCCGCAGGAGCGTTCGGCTCTGCCTGACTGTTGAACGAGACTGCGGGGAGGGTCCAGATGGACCAGTTGCCGATTCGCTCGGCGCCGGCGAACTGCAGCGGCGCAGTGACGAGCGGAACGAGCGCCGCCAGTTTCCAGAGCCATTCGAGGAGCGGGGCGCTCGTCAGGCGACCCAGTGCGGCGGCCAGCCACACGGCGCCGAGCAGCAGCGATGAATGCAGCGCGTACGTCGCGAGCAGGGCGACGACGTTGGCGGCGAACTGCGGATCATTCGGCATGGCCGATCTCCCGCTCTTTGTCGCGGATCAGCTGTTTGAGCCGGGTCAGCTCCGCGTGCGAGACGTCGCAGCCGTCCAGGAGATGGCACATCATCTCGGCGACATCCCCCTGAAACAGCCGCTCGGCGAGGTCAGAGACCATGGAGCGGCTGACCTGGTCGCGGCGGAAGGACGCCTTGTAGACGTTGACGCGACCATCGGCACGGTGGGTGACGTATCCAGCGGCCTCCATTTTGGCGAGCATGGTGCCGACGGTGGTATAGGCCAGCTTGCGTTCCGGGGCGAGCGCTTCACGGACTTCGGCGACGGTGGCCTGTCCTTTTTCCCAGAGCACCTGGATAATGGCGAGCTGCAGGTCAGCCAGCCGGACTTCGCGTGGCATGTGTTGGTCCTCCGTGCATTCCTACCGTAGTAGGAGACAATCTACTACCGCAGTAGGAGCGAGTCAAGCGGAAGATTGGATTGGTCATTTGTCATTGAAGCAAGGACGTGCACCACGCAGTCAACCGGCAGCTTCGTCTCTCCAAATGACAAATGACAAATGACAAATGACTATTGACCAATGACAATTGAACCTTGCTCAATAGAACCGGCCATTCGCAATAGCTCACGCCGTGTCCCTGTTGCTCCTCGACAACTACGACAGCTTCGTGCACAACCTCGCGCGGTATGCCGAGGAGCTGGGATGTGCCACGCATGTGCTGCGCAGCGATGCGGTGAGCGTTGCGGACGTTGAGCGGATCGCGCCGTCTGCCATTGTCCTTTCACCCGGGCCGTGCACGCCGCACGAGGCCGGCGTCTGCATGGAGGTCGTCCGCCAGCTTGGCAGCAGTCTCCCGATGCTGGGAGTCTGTCTTGGTCACCAGGCGATTGCAGCGGCGCTTGGCGGCGATGTGCGTCGCGCCCCTGAGCCGGTCCACGGACGCACGTCACTGATCGCGCACCACGGCGCGGGACTGTTCGCCGGACTTCCCAATCCGCTGAGTGCCACGCGGTACCATTCGCTGATCGTCAGCGAACAGGGTCTGCCGCCGGAACTGGAGATCACCGCGCGCACCACTGACGGGCTCATCATGGCGCTCGCGCATCGCACCTGGCCCGTCTACGGCGTGCAGTTTCATCCCGAGTCGATCCTGACGCAGGCGGGCCACCAGCTCCTGGCGAACTTTCTTCGGGCGGCCGGAATCGCCGCGACTGTGCCCGGCGCCGGCGATCGTCCCAAGCCGGAGATTCAGCCGGACTTTTACGCGCGGCCGGTCGATCCGCGCGCCGCGCTGCCCTTGCCGGGTGCGAGCTGACTGTGCGGTTGCGAAACCGCAAGCGGGCGACGGAGACCGGCGGACTTATGGATTGCCAAGTGCGCGGACTTCGCGGTCGTGCGCTGCGGCTCCCAATGGCGCGAGCGGCACGTTCTCCGCATCGAGCAGCGTGCGCATCGCTCCGACGAGCGCCTCTTCCGACCCCGGTCCGACCAGCGACGCCCCCTCCGACGTCTCGTAGCCCCCCTCGTCGTAGGCGATGTCGGTGCCGATGTACCACGGCGCGTAGTCGCCGTAGGCCGCCATGCAGACGAACAGATCGGGCCGCAGCTCCTGGGCCGCGAGCTGGTACTCCACGAACAGCTCTCCCGGCATGTGCAGCACGCGGGCGTTGCCGAGAGTGAGGCAGCCGACGTCGATGGTGTCGCCGGCCTGGCAGCGGCGCAGCCAGGCGAGCCATCCTGCCGCGTAGAATCGCGTTTGCGGCGCCTGCGTGGAGTCGCCGACGGTGGCCGTCAGCTTCGACTCGTCGAGATACGTCGCCGGGGGCAAGGACACGGGAACCGACGTCCAACCCACTTCGGCCGCCGTGATGGGAGTGCGTGCCGCGTTGCGCCAGGCAAGTTCCATCCCGGCCGCCATCCGGTCAGCCAGCACCTGCCGGTTTTTATGCGCGCCGTCGTTGTACTTCCCCGCGCCGATGTTCCCGCTTGCCCCGCAGAAGTGCACATGCAACACACCGGTCGCCTCCTGCCGCGCGTTCCGCGCGAGTCCCGGAAAATCGGGGGTCGCCTGGCCGGTCCGATAGTAGCTCTGCGGATGCGTGGCGTAGTATGTCAGCGCGACCAGCGGCTGCTCGTCGCGGTAGAACGTAATCATCTTGACCAGCGGGTCGATCGTGCCCTCGGGGTATGCACGGACCGCCGGATCTTCCGTTGCCGTCCAGCGGACATGGGCCACCTTGCCGTCGGGTCCGAGGATGCGGCGGTTGGAGGCGACTTTCTCCACGACGCCTGACGACAGCGCGATGTCCGTCACGGTGAACGGGACAACGAGCGCCTCGCGGATCGCGGTCGAGGCGCGCCGGATCACTTCGCGTGCGAAGGCCGGATCCATGAACCGCCGGCTGGTGCCGTCCGCCGCGCACAGTTCGTCCATTGAAAAGTCGCACCACGGCGCATCGTGCTGATGCAGCGCGTGCACGGCGACGCGCTCCGCAGTCGTACCGGCCGCTTCCGCCAGCCGTTCGCGGAATTCGCGATGGCCGTCGTTGCCAATGCCGATCCAGTCAACCGCACAGAGCACGATCGGCGCTTCGCTGCCGAGAAGGACAACGCCGCGGCACGTCAGCGGCGTCGTGACTTCCCTGGTGGGATCGTAGGCGAGCGGGCTGCCGATCGGCGGTGAGGCATCGACGTTGAAGGTCGCGATGCGCAGCGGGTCGTCGGCAATACATGGGACGCCGGAAGCAGCGATCAGGGCAAGAGCGAGGAGCGTGCGATTCATGGTTGCTCGGCCATACGTGGCGGAATGCGAGTGCCGGAAGGGCGAGGCTCCTGCCGAGCCACAAAGGCTGGTGGGACCACGAGCCGCGACCGTAAGGGAGCGCTCATGGCGTTGTGCGCTCCCTTACGGTCGCGG
>JAEUIG010000249.1 GCA_016795125.1 Planctomycetaceae bacterium
AATTCGACGTGGCGAGCGTCATTTCGCAGCTGGGAACCGGCGAGGCACTGGTCTCAACCCTGCAGGACAAGGGGGTGCCGATGCCGGTCGAGCGGACGCTCATCTGCCCGCCGCGCTGCCGGATGGGCGCGGTCACTCCGGAAGAGCGCGCGGCGGTGCGTGCGCGCAGTCCAGTCGGCGGGAAGTACGACACGCGCGTGAATCGCGAGTCGGCGTATGAAATCCTGAACAAACGCGCCGGCGGCGAGACCACGAACGCCGAAGCCGGCGATTCAGCCGGCCCCGGCAAGGCCGAGAAGCCTGAATCGAGCCCGTGGAGCGAATGGCTGTGGGGGACCAAGCGCCGCCAGGGAGTGCTCGAGGCACTGGCCAAGCAGATGGCCCGCTCGGTCGGCAGCGCGATCAGCAACACGGTGCTTCGGGGAGTCCTGGGCAACAAGCGACGATGAGGCGTTGCTGGCAGTCGCGCCGGATCATCACTCCGCACCCGGCAAAGGCGTTGCGGCGACCGATCCCATTGTGGGCTCCCAGTCATCGTGCCGGTACTCTTCTGTCAGCGGCACGACCCACTTGTACTCCCTCAGGCTGCGTTGAACGGTCACGAGGTCCACGTTGGGATCGATCAGGTGTTGCGGCTGGCGCCCATTCAGCGAGGCCAGCGCGTCGGCGCGAATCTCAACGTGCGGGAAGCCGTGCTGCCGCAGCAAGTCCGCCAGTTTGTGTGCGAACTGCACGATCAAGTCCGGATCACGGCTCATTGCGACAACCTGCCGCGGGGTCAAATGTGCGCGGACGTCAACGACGCCGCGACGGCCGGTCCGCGGGTCTGTGACGAACAGCCTGATACCACTGCGTTTTTGCCGCAGCATCATCCGCCAGGCAAACAACTGACCGTGCTCGGTCCAACTGGGGTTTCCCGATGACAGGAAGTGCCGCAGGGGAATTGCCAGTTGTGCAAGCACGTAGATCGCCAGTAGCACGGCGCCGAATCTGCGCCGGGCAGTCCATTCCGCCTTTGTCGCCGCGCGCGGCTCGGAAGTAGGCACGGAACGCCGAATCAGTCGCCGCGGCCAGTCTGGCGTCAGGAAGATCGTTGTCAGCGCGATCATGAGCCAGGGAAACACGCCGATCGTGAACAGCGTCGAGTTCAGCAGATGGAACAGCGTGAGCACGGCGAACATCGCCACCCGCGTCCGTCGCCACAGCAGTCCAGGCACCGCCAGCAGGTCGATCAGCAGTCCGCTCCAGACGAACAACTGCACCACCCATTCCTCGGTGAACAAACTGCCGATCACCGGATAGTCAGTCTGCGCTTTTAGCCACATCCGCATCGGCTGGCCACGCAGCCAGTCGGAGTTCAGCTTCGCGATACCTCCGAAGAAATAGACAATGCCGACCTGAAACCTCAGCAGGCTGAGCGTCCAGCGCGGAAGCGACGGACGGAAAATCGCTGGGCACCGCCAGGCATCCACCGACCACTGGCAATGCAGCGGAATGACATTCGCCAGCAGCGCCAGCAGCAATTGCAGGTAATAGTGATTGTTGTAGATTGAACGCTCAATCAGGAAGGCATGCGCAAACGTAAGCAGCATCAATAGCGCCGACGCACGATAGAACAGCCCGACGGCAACACCGACAGCCGCCGCCAGCATCACCAGAAAATGCACATGCATCCCAACCCCCGGCCAGGGGCGGACCCAGTCGAATCCGAGATATGTCAGGTGCATGGGTGGCGCGATGTAATCAGCAACGAGACTCGTCGATGCAAGTGTCTCGAATGCAAACCACGCCACCGACGCGCCGAGTGCGGCGCGGACGACGACCATCCCGGCCGGATCGCACGGCACAGTACCCCAGTCAGTCAACCGAGACGCGCGACTCGCCATCCGGGTGCGGCTCGCATCGGGTGACGACGACAGCCTCGCATCGGCCGAATCGCTGGATGCGGCAGCCGAAGCGATCATCATCGCGAAGCTGTCTCAGCGGATGTTGGCGCCAACTCGATCTCCAGGTGATTCTCCCCAGGGCGCACTTCCACGTACAAATCCTTCGCTGCATACTCGCAGGGCTGTTCCGGGTCGCCGTCTTCGAGAACGGCAAGGTTCAATTCCACCCGATGCTTGCCGACAACGGCGCCGTCCTCGTCTCCATACGTGGACATGGTGAATGTGCCATCCGGCTGAATCAGCGCGTGCGAAGGTTTGCCAAGATTGTTTCCCGTAGACGATATCGACGTCCGCTGCGGCGAGAAAATCAGCAGTCCTCCCGTCATGGGCTCCCCTTTGCAGGTGCACGTCCCCGTGACGGTCGCGGTTTCGAACGCGGGCTTGCTGCAGCCGGTCAGGAACAGGCTGCCCGTCGCCGCCAGTGCACACGCGGCCCGCGTTGCAGAATTGATACGCCTTGTCATGTCAGTGGTTTCTGTCTACGAACCGATGTGGCCCTGCATCTGGTTGCGTCGCGACTGATGCTGACCACGAACGATGAAGGACTCTCGAACAATCCGACGGTCGCTGAGGCCAAGGCCGTCAGCGACCGCCACAAATCGCATTGCATCCGAAAGCTTGATTAGAACTCTCCGAGCGGTTTACCGTCGCGCATGTCGCCCAGGTTGAAGTAGACGACCTGGTCGACGTTTTCGCTGATGAACCGCACGCTGCCGTCGCCAAGGGTGAACTGGACGCCCCCCTCATGCAAGCTGAATGCCGAATCGTCGTCGACTGTGGTGTTCATCACATCGCCGAATTCGGTCTTGAAGGTCACCTGCTCGTCTTCTCCGACCGCGCCGACCCATACCGGCCAGTCACGATTGCCGTTGCCGCCGTCGACGGTCACGTACGTCTTCTCGCCAAACGCCAGTGTATTCGACGTCCCGTCGGTTACGTCGCGGATGCGCGTGCTGCGCGTCTGCGTGTTCTTCTGACCGAAAATGCCGTTCTCGTCGTCGGAATATGTCGGCGGCGTCGAGGGACCCTGGCAGACGGCGTAACTCGTCGTGCCAAAGCCGTTTTTCCACGCGGCCGTAATGCCGGTTGATTTACTGGCCATCGTGGAGGTTGGACACAGATACACCTGAAGGATCGTGTCGGCGCCATTGATGGGGCCGCCCGCCACCTGCCAGATGCCTTGCTGAGTGGTGCTCGCCGGATCGCCCAGCACGCCGTTCGGTCGCAACTGGTTGTAAAGCGGCGTCTGATCAAGGTACGGCAGCAGCATCGTCAGGCAGCCGAAGCCGTGCTGCTCCTGGCTCGAACCGTCCACCATGCTGGCGAAGTACGCCTGTGGGAACATGTTGAATACGTCGTGATAATTGTGAAGCGCCAGCCCCATTTGCTTCAGATTGTTTTTGCACTGTGTGCGGCGCGCCGCCTCACGGGCCTGCTGTACGGCCGGCAACAGCAGCGAAATCAGAATTGCGATGATCGCGATTACCACCAGCAATTCGATCAGCGTGAAGCCGAGTATGCGGTTCCACGCGTTGCGCCGCGATTGACGTCCAGCCTTACCGATTCTTGCGGGTCTCAGCATCATGTTCCTTTCGAAAAAAGTGATTTGTTAAGTGGATGAATCTCAAGGTGCAGCGTAGGT
>JAEUIG010000295.1 GCA_016795125.1 Planctomycetaceae bacterium
GTTCGGGGCTCCGCAGGAGCGTCGCCCTCCCCGCCATCGACAACCAACCCTCGCCATCATCCATCGACCATTGACCCCATCCAATGACGACGACCGCCTGTTCGGCGTGCTCGATGCCTACGTTGCATCGCTGCAGTCGGAGGACGCTGCGCCTGCCGACGTCGAACTGCCGGACGAACTCGTTGAAAAGTGCCCCGAACTGGCCGGGTTGCTGGACTGTCTCGACTCGCTGGAATCGGTGCGGACGTCGTGGAGCGGTGTGGCGCCCTCGCAGGGAACGCCGACGCTCGTGATTCCGGGAATCGAGGCGGGTCGGCCGTTTGGCGAATACGATCTGCTGGAGGAAATCGGCCGTGGCGGCATGGGCGTGGTCTACCGCGCCCGGCATCGCGCCCTGCAGACGAATGTGGCGCTGAAGCTGATTCGTGGGAGCCAGTTCGCCGCCTCCGACGAACTCCGCCGGTTCTATCAGGAAGCCCGCGTCGCGGCCGGTCTGGATCATCCGCAGATCGTCCGTGTGCACGCGGTCGGCGAGCAGGAGGGACAGCACTTCCTGGCGATGGACCTGGTGGAAGGTCCGAACCTCGGCTCGCTCGTTGCCGAAGGTCGCCCGCTCGACCCCGCGCGTGCCGCCGAGATCATGGCCGACATTGCGAACGCGGTGCAGTTTCTGCACGACAGCGGCCTGATCCATCGCGATCTGAAGCCGTCGAACGTCCTGCTCGATGCGGCCGGTCGCCCACGGCTGACGGATTTTGGACTCATCAAGCTGGTGACGCCGGATCAGCGGCATACCGTGAGCGGCGCCATCATCGGCACACCGGACTACATGTCGCCGGAACAGGCGCGCGGACACAACGGCGAAGTCACGCCGATCAGCGACATCTATGGCCTCGGCGCCGTGCTGTACGAACTGCTCACCGGGCGGCCTCCGTTCCACGAGGTCAGCCCGCTCGACACGCTCCTCTGCGTGCTGGAAAAGGAGCCGCTGCTGCCGCGGCAGATCGTGCCCGGCGTGCCGCGGGACCTGGAACAGATCTGCCTGAAGTGTCTGGAGAAGAATCCGCAGCGGCGATATCGCTCGGCGGCGGAAGTCGCCGCCGACCTCAATCGGCATCTCAAGGGCGAAGCGATCACCTCGACGGCGCCGAGTGCGGCGCGACGGCTGCTGCGCTGGGGGAGGCGAAACCCGGCGCTGGTCTCCCGGCTGGCCGGACTGGCGGCCGCGGCGGTCATCGTGCAGACCAACGTCTGGCTGGACAACGTGGCGGCGCCCAACCACATGGCGGTGATGTGGGTGCTGATGATCTGGGCCGGACTGAGTTTTGTCCTGCAGCAGATCCAGTGGCGGACGGAATCCGAGGGTGTCCCATTCGCCTGGACCGTCGTCGATGCCGCATCGTTTACGGCGCTCGTGAACCTGGCGGAAGGTCCGAGCAGTGTGCTGGTGGCGGGATATCCGCTGCTGATCGTGGCATCTGGCCTGTGGTTCCGGGTGCGGCTGGTGACGTTGATGTCCGTCGCCTGCATCACGGCCTGCCTCTGGCTGCAGTGGACGGGTCGCCTGATCCCCGAGGTGCCATGGCACTACTTCATCATCGTGATGGTCGTGCTCCTGCTGACTTGGGCGGCCGTCGCGTTCCAGGTCTACCGCATCCGGACGCTCAACCGGTATTTCGATCGCCAGACCGCGCGGCAGTCGCGGTGAAAGTCGCGGCGACCAGGCCTCACTGCTCACATGCCCACCACCCGCCGCCGCCGGATCGTCAGACGCACCGTGATGGCGCTGGCGGGGGTTGGCCTGCTCGTGGGCTGGGTCGCGCTGCTCTATGCAGGATGGCTACTGTTGGCGAGTAAACCGCCGGAGATTGAGCGGTCGCGCGGAGTAAGACTCGGAATGACACCGCTGGAAGTGGACGCCGTGATGGAGGTGCAGCCGACCGCTTCAAATGGGACTATGGATAGTGGACAAATCAAAATGTGGGGCGGCGCCAAACCGACCGGCGGCTTGGGATCGGCTACGTTCGAGAGAGTTTTACTCGCCCCACATGACCGACACATCACATATCCAGTGATTGTGCGATTCGACAAGAATCTGCGAGTGGATTGGATCAAGCGCGGCGAAGAGGTTGAGGAAGCGCCGCAGCAGCAATAACAACCAGTGTTCCGAATCCTTGCGCAAGTGGCATTCCCGGATACGGTCTTTGACCTCTTCGGGGTCGTCGAAGGCTTCGGGCGACCCCGAAGGGGTCCCAGCCTGTAGCCCCGGGTCGCGAGCGGAGCGAGCGCACCCGGGGTCCGCGTCCCGAATCACGCACGACCCCAGCGGGGTCGCATCCCTTTCGCAGCATCGATCGCCCGTCGCAGCCCGCGTCGATCTGCCGCCCCGGCCCTGCGGCGTGCTGGCACCCCTCCGGGGTGCTGAGTTCTTCGGGGGACCGGGATCCGGTGGTGTCGCTTCGCTCAACCACCGGCTACAGGATATGACCCCTTCGGGGTCGTCGAACGGCTTCGGGCGACCACGAGAGGATTGCAGCCCGACAGGGGTCGCCGAAATTGACGACCAGCACAGACTTCAAGAACCACCGTGCATGTCTCAGAATCCTGTGCAGTCGGCAACGCAAACTATTACCAAATGATCCTTTATATCGCGACCGCACCGCCGCATCCGGTCAGTGAAACTCTGAAGCTTTTGCCGCAGTTAACGCCGGTTGATGCGGGAATATGGCCTGTTGGTCTCCCGGCGGTCCAATAGGTGTTGAGGCGGGATATCGGCGTCGCTATAGTGGCCGGTTTCCAGCCGACGGCCCAAGGGGGCCAAGGGGTCGCGGTCCGGACGCGCGAAGCCCTGTCTGGGAATCCACGGCAGGGCATGTCGCCAGTTCACGTCAGAGGGCACGGACCGTGCGGTTTACGCTGATCGATCGGATTACGTCCCTCGAGGCAGGGAAGTCGATCCGGGCCGTGAAGAACCTGTCGCTGGCCGAGGAATACCTGGGCGATCACTTCCCCGGGTTTCCGGTGATGCCGGGCGTGCTGATGGTCGAGGCCCTGGTGCAGACCGGCGCCTGGCTGATGCGGCACACCGAGGAATTCAAATACAGCGTCGTCCTCCTGCAGGAGGCACGGGCGATCAAATTCAATAACTTCGTGTCGCCGGGAAAGACGCTGCACGTCGAGTGCGACATCCAGAAGCACGACGACCGGCAGTATACCCTCAAGGGGTCGGGAACGGTGGACGGCGCTTCGGCCGTCAGTGCGAAGCTGATTTTGCAGCAGTTCAACCTGGCGGACAAGAATCCCGAATTACGCCCGTCGGACGAGCGTCGCATCCAGAAGATGCGGCAACTGTTTGACGCGTTGTGGCAGCCATCGGCATCCTGACGCCGTGGCACAAGTAACGACTTATTCCAAGATTAACGGTGCATGATGAGACTGGCAGGTCGGATTGCTTTGGTGACGGGAGGCTCGCGCGGGCTGGGACGGTCGATCGTTCACACGCTGGCCCGCGAAGGCGCCAAAGTCGCCTTCGTCTACCGCTCGAAGCCGGACGTGGCCCAGCAGATCGTCGATGAACTGGCGACCGATCAGCGCGAGGCAATTGCCATCGAAGGCGACGTCCGGAAGAAAGAGGACGCCGAGCGCGCGATCCAGACGGTCATCGACAAGTGGGGCCGGCTCGACATCCTGGTGAACAACGCCGGCATGATCAAAGACATGCTGCTCGCCACGATGAAGCCCGAAGACTGGCAGGTCGTGATCGATACGAATCTGACGGGGTGCTACAACTTCTGCCAGTCGGCCATGCGGCAGATGATCTCACAGCGGTACGGGCGGATCATCAACATGTCGAGCGTGGCGGCCGAAGCGGGCAGCCAGGGGCAGGTGAACTACGCCGCGAGCAAGGGGGGCATCGAGGGGTTGACGCGGTGCCTCGCGAAGGAAGTCGCGCGACGGAGCATCACCGTCAACGCCGTGGCGCCGGGATTCTGCGAAACCGACATGACAGAAGCCGTTCGTAATGCGGCGCCGGAACTCGCCAAGAGCATTCCGCTCAAGCGGTTCGGCAAGCCGGAAGACATAGCGAATGCCGTGCTGTTCCTGGCCAGCGACGAGGCGTCGTATGTCACGGGACACGTGCTGACTGTCGATGGAGGATTGACGCTGGGCGTGATGTGAGGGGTCACACCGCGCCCGGTTTTACGAGTAATGCAAGTGGGTCTGATTGCGGTCGCCTCGCCGGGTTCCGCAGCCATACAGACAAAACTGCCGGCGAACAACGGAATCAAACGCGCTTCCGCCGGGGTCGGCGGAGCACTGCATTCTGGGAGATAAGGTCACATGGCGAGTTCTGCAGAAGTCTTTGAAAAGGTGCGGGAAACCCTCGTCGATGCGCTGGGCGTCGACGACGATGAAGTCACTCAGGAAGCGACTCTGATCGGCGACCTGGGCGCCGAATCGATCGATTTCCTCGACATCGTCTTCCGGCTGGAGAAGAACTTCGACGTGCGCATTCCGCGCGGCGAGCTGTTCCCCGAAAACCTGGCGGCGCCGGACTCCGGCTTCGTCAAGGACGGCGTCGTCACCGAAGCCGGTCTCGCCGAACTGCGCCAGAAAATGCCGCACGGCGACATCGACGCGTTCGCCGAAGACCCCAAGGTCGAAAACATCCAGGACCTGTTCACGGTCGCGATGATCTGCAAGTTCCTCGAAGCGAAGCTCGCGAAGGGCTGAGCTGTCGGGAATTGGGAACAGGGAATGGGGAATAGCTTTCGAGTCCCTGTTCCCTAGTCACAAGTCCCTTCTGAAGCGTCGACGTCGGGAATCCCCATGCGCTGGTTCTGGATCGACCGGTTCATCGAGTTTGAAAGCGGCAAGTCCGCCAAGGCCGTGAAAAACGTGTCTTTGGCGGAGGAGCATCTGCACGACCACTTCCCCGGTTTTCCGGTGATGCCGGGCTCGCTGATGCTCGAGGGCATGGCCCAGACCGGCGGCATCCTCCTGGGCGAGTCCCACGGCTTTCAGCACATCGTGATCCTCGCGAAGGTGCCGAAGGTCGTCTACCACAGCTGGGCGGTTCCCGGCGATACGCTGATCTACTCGGCCGAATTGCTGGAAGCCCGCCCGGAAGGCGGCATCACCCGCGTCACGGCGACCTGCGGCGAGCGCCTCGTCGCGGAAGCCGAGATTGTGTTCGTGCACCTGGACCAGTCAGCCGGCGCGGCGATTCCGGCCCACGTCGACCAGAAGAACTTCGTGTTCGAGCTGGGGCTGATGAGCATTCTCGACGTCGGCAAAGCCGGCAGCGGCGCGGCAGCTGCACCGGCGGCGCCGTAGTTGGAGTTCAGCCTTCAGGCTGCTTCGAGGCAGGCTAAAGCCTGACCTCCAACGCAGATTCTTTTTGCCTCAGCGGGTGCGCGCCGCCTATCATCAAGGCAGGAGGCCCCTTCTCGATTGCGCTCCGGAGATGCCGCATGCGTGCTGCATGGCTGATGGCGTTGCTGCTCGCAGCGATCTCGACTCCCTCGCAGGCGGAGATCACCCGCGAGGCCGCCGCGCGGCTGGGCGTCGACATCGTCCTCCTGAAAGGTGGCCGCGAAGCACGCGGCTGCATCGTGCAGCGGCGCGAAGGGGACAGGCTGACCATCGCCGTCCGCCGGGCCTGGCTCGAAAGCCGGCAGCAGGGCTGGCTCGCCGAGGTCAACGCCGCAGCAGCGAACGAGAATCACGCGGCCCTCGACACGCTGATCGCGCGAACCCGCGACTGGCAGACGGCACGCGTCACCGGCCAGCAGCTCACAGGGCTTGTGCAAAGCGAGCTGGACGTTTTCGAGCGCCGTCTGGCGAACAATCCGCCCCCGGCAGTCGACGACGAGCCGTCCGAGTTCGTCCTGGTCTCGATCCCGGAGGACCAGATCCGCCGCGTCTACGCTCAGACGCCCGAACGCCGGCAGGCCGCGCTCGTCGCCTGGCGCGAGCATCTCGACAACGTGGAATCGTCGTCCGTCGACAAGCTGCACAAGCAGCTGGAAGCCCGGATGATCGACTGGCACTCGGCAACGGTCGATTTCTCGGACTGGCTGCCAAAGCAGGCGACCGACGATGAACGGGAATGGGCCGCACGCACGGCCATCTACGAGTACGCCTTCCAGCAGCGACTGGAGTTCCAGGGGACGGGGGATTTCATTGTCCGCACTGGCGACGATGCGGCGAACCCGGCGGCCGGCGACCTGCTCGCCGGGCTGCTGCAGGGGTCAATCGGCGGCGACATTTCGTCACTGCTGCAGGGAGCGCTCGGAGCCAACAACGGCCCTGTCCCCCCGAAAGCACAGACGTGGCTGGACACAGCGACGCGCATCGCCGAAGCCGAAGACGTACATGGATTTCACGTCACGCGCTCCGCGCAGGACGTCTCCACAACCACCGTCACCGTCGAGGACCGCTTCGTGGCGAGAATGCCGGACGGCTCGTGGGAAACCGTCTGGCTCACGAGCGTCGCTCTCGACGCCTCACAGGAGCGGAGCGAACTGGAAGACCGGATCCGCAAGGATCAGCAGGTGACGGAAGCGCTCAAGCTGGTGCAGAACGTCGGTTTGGGAGGACAGGTCGACACCGCCATCCGGTTCGGCGCCGCGACCATGGAAGCCCAGCAGACCGCGACAGCGCGATTCGCCGAGTTCCTCGAACGCTACAACCAGCGTCTCGATGGCCCGGCCCTGAAATGGAACGCGGATTGACCCGGCAAAAGGACACAGAAGGATCTACAGAAGGTCACGAAGGACACAAAGGAATCAAGAAAAGGCTGAACTTCGGTGGCGAGCACGACGCGATTCGGATCCATCCGCGGTGCACTTTCTTCTTTCCGTGTATTCCGTGGTTCACTCTCAAGCCACGGATTCTACTGCGTCAGTCCACCGCATCGTACTCAACCTCGACGAGCTGATTGACGTCCCCGGTGGCGTTGACCTCTCCGACGACGGTCTCGTGGAATGAGTGGTGGCCGAGGAATGTGCGGGCGGTTTCGCCGGGCTGCAGCGAGTGGTAATAGAGCCACTGATCGTCGCCGATCCGCCAGCGGGCGGCGAAGGCTTCTGCAGGCGTAACGATGCGGCCGTTTTCGGCAATGGTCAACTGCTTCCATTGTGCCGCGGCGCGGCGACGGTTCGGAGACCAGTCGAACAGCAGCGGGCAGACCACTCGCGATCCCGCCGCCGTCTGCGTGAGCGTGACATGCCCGTTGTCGATCCGCAGGCTGCCGCTCGCACGCTGTACCGATTCCTGCTGATGCCCCAGCGGAATGACGCGCAGCGCGAGCGGACCGCGTTCCAGCCGCCATTCGCGCGTCAGGGCGTCTTGCGTCGCCGAGCTGTCGGATTGGAGCGGGAGTGACACTGTGTGTTCGATCGTTGCCGCGTCATCGCCGGCATCCAGAATGTCAGCGAGCAGCAGGAAGTGGTCGTCGCGCGACAGCAGCGCCTGCCGCAGCAGGCGGACTCCACTGCTCGTCGTGCGTTGCAGCTCGACGTAGTCGGCCGTCGAAGCTGAGAACCAGCACACGCATTCCCAGTCGCCAGACGGTCGCAGTGCGCGACCGGACACGGCCGTCGAGGCTTCCCAGAGTCCGCTCAGAACCGGGACGCCAAAGGCCGTCAGATCGATGCGCGGCGTCGCTCCGTCGAAGGCGATCGTGCACGCATCGGCGCCGACCCCCCAGTTGTTCCGCAGGCACGCAAGCCGCGCCGCATCGGACTGCACGGCGGGACGATGCTTGCGCTTGAGCCGCGGCGCCGCCGAGGTGTGGTGCCGTTGCCGCTTCGTGCCGCCCGACTGCAGCGACGCCACCAGGAGCGCAGCTCGGTGCGACGGCTTAAGTCCCGCCGTGTCCGCCGCGAACTGCAGCAGCGGCACCGCGGCATGCACCACGCCGTTGCTGAGCGCGGTGCGGCCATCGGGCTGCAACAGCGCCGCCGTCCGCTGCACGAACTGGCGATACCGGCCGCGCGATTCGGGCTTTCGCCAGTCGCGGCCGGCGAGTCGTCCCAGGGCGGTGGCGCGGGCAAACGGG
>JAEUIG010000287.1 GCA_016795125.1 Planctomycetaceae bacterium
GCATGGACATCGAGGAGGTGGCCGCCCACACGCCCGAGAAGATCCACACGATGACCATCGACCCGGTGCTGGGTCTGGCGGGCTACCAGGCGCGGCAGCTGGCCTACGCGCTCGGCGTCGACAAGCACGGCAAGGCGGCCTTCGCGCAGTTCAACAAGCTGTGCCAGTCGCTCTACGAGCTCTTCGTGAAGGAAGACTGCTCGCTGCTCGAGATCAACCCGCTGGTGGTCCAGGCCGACGGCGAGCTGCTGGCCTTGGACGCCAAGCTCTCGTTCGATGACAACGCCATGTTCCGGCACAAGAGCTTTGGCGAGCTGCGCGACCTCAATGAGGAAGAGCCAACGGAAGTCCGAGCGCAGGCGGCGGGGCTCAGTTATGTGAAGCTGGACGGCACCATCGGGTGTCTGGTCAACGGCGCTGGCCTCGCGATGAGCACGATGGACCTCATCAAGCTGCACGGCGGCGAGCCGGCGAACTTCCTGGACGTCGGCGGCGGCGCGAATGTCGATCAGGTGACCGAGGCGTTCCGGATCATCCTCGCCGACAAGAACGTGAAGGCGATCCTGATCAACATCTTCGGCGGCATTATGAAGTGCGACACGATCGTCGAAGCACTGCTCACCGCCTACGACACCGTCGGCATCACGCTGCCGCTCGTCGTGCGGCTGGAAGGAACGAACGTCGACAAGGCCCGCCAGATGCTGAAGGACAGCGGCAAGAAAATCATCGCGGCCACGGACCTCACCGACGCGGCGAAGAAAGTTGTTGCCACGCTCGGTGTTTGAAAGTCGCACCGGCGTTGCCACGGGACCGTGAGGGAGAGAACTTCCGGCGGGACATTCTGCCGCTGATTCGATCGTTTGCCTGATGGCTCGACAATAGTTCAATGCTCCTCGATCACTTCCATCCTCCGCTCAAAGGCCGCCGCCACTGGACCGGGTTCCACAGTGCGTGGGCGACGCTGCTGGCAATCGATCTCAATCGACGACTGCCGGAAGGCTGGTTCGCTGAACCGACCGTGCACTGGGGAATCGAAGTCGACGTGGGGACATTTGAGGAGACGCAGGCATACGCTGGAGTGGCTGGCCCGCGCGAAGGAGAGGCTGCATGGACGCCTCCCGCGCCGCTGAAGACGATCGGGTTCGCGCTCACGACGGACATCGTCGAAGTCCGCATCCATCATGATTTCGGCGATGTTCCCCTCGTCGGAGCAATTGAGTTTGTGAGCCCGGCCAACAAGGACCGGCCGGAAACGAGAGATGCATTCGTGTCGAAATGCGATCACTACCTCCGCGACGGAATCGGCCTGGTGATCGTGGATGTGGTAACGGATGATTCCGCGAACCTCCACAGCCTGCTCGTTGAACGGTTCGGCGAGCAAGATCTCCCAAACGACTCGACTTACTCGTCTGCCTATCATCCACTGCAGCGAAATGAGTCGCACGAGCTCGATCTCTGGTATCAACCTCTCACCGTGGGCGGCGACCTTCCGAGTATGCCCTTGTACATCCGAGAAGGTCCTTGTGTCCGAGTGAATCTCGCTGACACTTACCAACAGGTGTGCAACGACCTTCGCATCAATCAGCCAAAGCCCAACTGACTCTGGCTACTGTTCGCACTCTTTCACTCTTTCACCCGCTTCGCCTCCATGTCCATCCTCGTTACTCCCTCCACCCGCATCGTCACCCAGGGCATCACCGGCAAGGTGGGGCTGTTTCACTCGCAGAAGTGCCGCGACTATGCCCGCGATGAGTGCGGGCGCAGCGAACCCGTCATGGTCGGCGGCGTGACGCCCGGAAAGGGCGGCACGGATGTCGACGGCTTTCCCGTATTCAATTCTGTCCGCGAGGCGGTCGAGAAAGCCGGCGCGAACACCTCGATGATCTTCGTCCCGCCGCCGTTCTGCGCCGATGCGATCCTTGAGGCGGCCGATGCGGGCTGCGAACTGATTGTCGCCATCACCGAGGGGGTGCCCGTCCTCGACATGGCGCGCGTCATGAGCGTCCTCAAGCACAACTTCAACTGCCGCCTGATCGGTCCGAACTGTCCCGGCATCATCACGCCGGGCGTGGCGAAGATCGGCATCATGCCGGGCTACATCCACAAGCCGGGCAATGTCGGCCTTATTTCCAAGAGCGGCACGCTGACGTACGAAGCCGTCTGGCAGCTGTCGAACGTCGGACTCGGCCAGTCCACGGCAATCGGCATCGGCGGCGACCCGATCATCGGGACGACCTACATCGACCTCCTGCAGATGTTCCAGGACGATCCGGGGACCGATGCGATCCTCGTGATCGGCGAGATCGGCGGCAACGCGGAAATCCTCGCGGCCGAATACATCAAGCAGCATGTGACGAAGCCCGTGGCGGCGTTCATCGCCGGGGCGACGGCGCCTCCGGGAAAGCGGATGGGACACGCCGGCGCGATCATCTCCGGCGGCAGCGGCACGGCTGCCGAGAAAGTCGCTGCCCTGGAAGCGGTCGGCGTCGAGGTCGCGAACTCTCCGGCCGACATGGGGGCGGCGGTGCAGCGGGCGATCGCGAAGCATCGCTGAGGGGAGGGGCAAAGGGAAATGGTCACACGGCGCTGTTATCCTTTGGCCTTTGCGGTGCTTCTGTTTTGCGGCGCGGTTGCCTTGTGGGCCGATGATCGAAGCGCGGTGAACGGTGACGAACCGTTCGTCGTGACGACGGACTCGGAGTCTGGCAAGACGATCATAACCTTGCCGGCGCAGAACGGCTGCGTGCAGTGCCCGGACATCGCCCGTGCTCTGACGCGGGCCGGCCGGCTGGACGACTCGGCTCTCGATCTGCTGCCACCCGGAAATCTGGACCTCAATGAGACGCGGGCGCAGCTGGCGATCGGCGCGCTCAATGTCGCGCTCCCGTCCGAGATCGTCGTTTCGATCCGTCGCGGTGACGACGGGGCCGAACCGGTGCTGGTCATAGCGATCGATGAGCCGGGGCTGGAGCAGCGGACACGCGACGTCCGCCGCGCACTCCGGAAGCGCGCCGGCGACGGCGCCGATCGCTTCGGCCTGCGACTCGATGACGGCTGGAAGTCCCGCGACCCGTTGCTGCCGGTGGTGATTCTCATCCACGGTTTCAACTCGACCCCCGCCTCGCTGGAGGGATTGCATTCGGCGATCCGCGAGTGTGGTTATCCGTGCGGCACGTTCGCATACCCGAACGACGGTCCGCTGGAAGAATCCGCCCTCTTGCTCGCTGACGAACTGCGTCGATTTGGCGAAGGCTTTCCCGAGCGACGGGTCTCGCTCGTCGCGCACTCGATGGGGGGCCTCGTCGCGCGCGCCGCGCTCGAAGACTCGGAACTTGACCCGCGCAACGTCCGGCAACTCATCATGGTGGCGACGCCGAATCACGGCAGTCAGCTCGCCTGCTTCCCCGGCGGTCCCGACTGTGTGGACGCCTTCTGCCGCGACCACGGGCATGGCGTGGACGATTTCTTCCGCAACGCGACGATCGACGGGCTGGACGAAGCCTACGAGGACATGCGGCCTGGCTCACGATTCCTGCAGCAGCTCAACGCCCGCGAACGTAATCCTGCGGTCAAGTACTCGCTCCTGCTAGGAACCGGCGGGCCGTTGACGGAGGAAGGGCTGGCGGAACTGCGATCCGCTGTCGCGGCGGCGATCGATCAAAACCGGCTGACCCGGTTGTTCGGTCCCAGGGTTACGGAGCCGCTGTCGGACTTCG
>JAEUIG010000368.1 GCA_016795125.1 Planctomycetaceae bacterium
TTCATCGAGGACAACAGCACCGACAACCCGGTCACGTCCGCGACGCAGGAAATGCTCAAGGACAAGATCGACCAGGTGCTCAAGACGCTGACGTACCGCGAGCGGGAGATCATCAAGCTGCGGTACGGGCTCGGCGACGGTTACACTTACACGCTCGAAGAAGTCGGGCGCATTTTCAAGGTGACGCGTGAACGCGTGCGTCAGATCGAAGCCAAGGCCGTCCGCAAGCTGCAGCACCCGGTGCGCAGCAAGCAGCTCAAGGGCTTCCTCGAGCGGCTCACAGCCGGCGCCGGCAGTTGACCAGTGTTTCGCCGCACACACCCAGCCGGTCCCCACGGACCGGCTTTTTTTACGCGCGCACCGCAGAACACGAAGGAACGCAGATGACGCAGATCGACGAGATTCACGCAGATTAATCGCTGCTGATCTGCGCAAATCTCTTTGATCTGCGTCATCTGCGTTCCTGAATTGCAATGACGAAGGAGTCTGGAATGTCCGCCCCCGGCATGAATTTCGCCGAATTGCATCGGCTCCATCTGGCGCTGCACGAGGTGCAGGAACAGCTCACCCGCGGCCCGCGGCAGGTCAAGGCCCGCGAGCAGCTCGTCGCCACGGCCGAAGCCGAGGTCGCCGCCCGGCGCGAGCAGCTAAAGACCCAGCGCATGTCGTCCGATCGCAAATCGCTCGACCTGAAGACGAACGAGGCCAAAATTGCGGACCTGCGCGGCAAGCTCAACGCAGCCAGCAGCAACCGCGAGTTCGACATCATCAAGGGGCAGATCGAGGCCGACACCGTCGCCAACAGCGTGCTGCAGGACGAGATTCTCGAACTGTTCGACGCCATCGACGGCACGCAGACGGAGATCAAGGACGCCGAGCAGAAAGTCGTCAAAGCCAAAGACGAGCTGAAGCGCTTTGCCGACCAGTTCGCGGCGGATTCGGCCGGGTTGACGACGCGGGTTGCCGAAGTGAGCGAGCAGATCAAGCAGCGGGAGTCGGGCCTGACGGGCGACCTGCTGGAGCGCTACCGGAGGCTGGTGGACGCGCACGGAGCGGAAGCGATGGCGCCCTGCGAGGCCGGCATCTGCGGCAACTGCCGCGTGCAGGTCACCCCGCAGAACAAGGTGCGGCTCAACTCCGGCCTGGTGATCGTCTGCAGCGCCTGCGGCAGGATGCTCTACAAGCCGCCGGAATAAGCGGGCTGGAATCGATGGGCTGGAAAGCAAACTGCATTCTCGTGACCGACCGCCCTGACGGCCAGATCGGCACGGATGCAGTGCATGACTCCCGTCGCGCAGTCCGCCTCGCGCGACAACTGGGCCTGGGTCGGGTCAGGCCGGTTCCGCAGCCACACAACTGTTTCATGGTCTATCCCCGGCGGCTCTGCATCGGCGCCTATGAGCACGCCGCTGTCATTTCCTTCCCGGTGGATTCGGCGAACCTCGTTCAGCATCCGGGCAGTCGCAACCCGCTTCTGAGCGTCGGGAAGTACTTTGATCCGCGCTCACCAGAGACAGCGCGTCTGCTGGAAACATTCCCGGGTTCCCGCATCCTGTGCCTGATGCTGCACAGCGCCGTCAACCAGTTCGGCTATGCCGTTTATGAACAGGGACGGCTGAAGCGTGCGCGAATCGGTGACTCGGATTTTGGAGTCTTTCTCGACGAGGGCGATGTGCTTCCGGAGGAAGTGTTCGCGAGATCGATCATCCGCGATGAGTTCTGCGGTCAAACACAGGAGTTCCTGGACGATGCTTATGGAGAAGAGTTCGTCTTCGAGCTCTCCCGACGGTTCTTTGGAAGCCGCCTTGATGAAGATTCACCGGATGAAAAACTGACGGCTGAAGAATTCGAGCGCGTGCCCTGGTGGTCGTTCTGGGAATAGGCAGCGATCAGAACTCGATGAGCGAGTGAGTTTTTGGGGGTCATCCTTGAGGCTGCCCGATCGAAGGTCATAGGTACAGTGTCGACTTCCGCTATCTGTCAGATACTGGCGGACACCTCTGCGAATCAACAATCGCCGTCACTGCCCTGACCCCGTCTGGGGTCAAATCCATTAGCCGGCGGTTGAGCGCAGCGACACCGCCGGGAAGAGTTTCTTTTCGAGCGCTGCATCCCGAAGGGATGCCAGCCAATCGTGCAAAGGCTGTCATCCCTTCGGGATGAGATCATTCTGGAGGGGAGACCGGTGGCGTCGCTGCGCTCAGCCACCGGCTACAGGATATGACCCCTGCGGGGTCAGCGCATCAGGCTTCCAGGATCCACCGAAGCAGGCTGAAGCCTGAACTCCAACGGCTACAGCCGCACAAGCACTTTACTCCGGTACATCCACAAACACACCAGCCAGAAGACGAGCACTACCGTTGTCGGGTAGATGATCGGGCCGAACATATCGGCCTGCAGCTTCTCCGCGCCGAAGATCGTCTCCAGCAGCCCGCTGAGGTGAATCTGGACGACCTTTTCGCGGGTCCAGCCGCGGAGCAGCTCGCCCATCAGGTACACCGCCAGCGAGTTCACGCCCAGCACGGCCAGCGGGAACGCCAGCAGCTTGAGCGGCAGCACGTCAAACACGAAGTAGAACAACGCCAGCATCCAGATCACGTATCCGCCGCTGAACAGCACCCACGACGGCGTCCAGATGCGTTTGACGATCGGACAGGCGAATTCGCCCATCACCAGTCCCAGGGCCAGGCAGACTGCGCCGCCGACGAGCAGCAGCAGCAGCTTCTTGCCCTTGCCGGCCGTGGAAATGAGCAGCTGGCCGCAGAGAATGCCGAGCAGCGTGGTGCCGATCGAGGGGATGAAGTTCAGCGTCAGATACCCGCCGCTGTTCTTGAGAAACGGCTCGCTGTTGGCGAAGAGGATCGTCCTTACCGGCGCGGGCGCCCAGCTGCGGGCGTCCAGCGGAATGCCGTGCGTCTTCATGTCCTCATCGGACAGCGTGCGGAGCATGTTGAGGAAGCGGCGGTCGAAGTTGTGCGCGAAGTTGGCGTTCTTGGACCAGGCGGCGAACTTGCCTTCATAGACTTCGCCGCGATCGGCGCTGGCCTCGACGGCCGCGTAGTCGTATTCCGCCGGCGGCGGATCGATCTTGAACAGCCCCCAGTACGCGCCCAGGATGGCCGCCAGTACGCCGATCTGCACCCACGATTTCAGCGGCAGCAGCAGGTAGGCAAAGAAATAGCCGAGGCCGATCTGCGCCAGCACGTTCGGAAAGATCCAGTTCGTGTGTGCGCTGCCCTGCGAGTACAGGAACACACCCAGCAGGACGAGAGCGACGGCGCGCCAGAGCGCATGCAGATAGCGCCAGCCGGCGGACTGTCCTTCCGACCACCGCCGCGCGTTCGACAGCGGCATCGCCACGCCCACCATGAACATGAAGGCCGGCTGGATCAGGTCCCAGAAGGAGACCGCGAACCGCACGAGCTCCGTGTCCCGCTGTCCGGCTGGCGTGGACTCCAGGAACTTCGGCAGGAAGTTGCTGCGCCATTCCGGGTGTTCGAAATGAAACCCGATCTGCTGCCAGATGCTGTAGTCCGCGATCTTCCACACGGGACTGGACGCGTCGATCTCCACGAACTGCCCGATACCAAACCCGGACGCCGCCAGCATCAGCATGATGAAGCCGCGGTACGCATCGAGCGAGGCCAGCCGCCCGGGATTGCGCGGCTGCGGGCGTGCGGCCGGCGGGCGATTCTCTCCCGGCCGCGGTGCGGGGGCCGCCGCCTTGACCGGCGGGGGATCGGGTTTTTTCAGCGGGATCGGCGTGATGACCTTGGGGATCGGCGGCAGCGGCTTCTTTTCCGAGCCCAGCGGAGGCGGATTGCCCCCCGGCATGGGCTTGCCCTTATTGAACGGCTCACGGCTGCGGTCGTCGGCCATCACGGCGCTCCCGATCCATCAATTCGCGTCTGGAATCTTCGCTCGCGAGGATAGCCGATCCGCCGTACGCCGGGCCAGACCGGCGCAGGGCGGCTCCCCATTTGCCCCTGCTTCGATTGCACGTCCTCCCGCCGCGATGCACACTCTACCGGAGACAGCCGGCGCAAGCTGTTGTCTGCAGCAACCGGCACCGGAAAGCAGTTCACCACGGTGTGCACGGAGGTCACGGAGACGGGCAAAAGGAATTCTACGGGCGTACTGTCCCTCGCAAGCAGACTCCTGCAGAAGTGCATTCCATTGTTCCTCAAATTGCTGTTGTCCTGTTGTTCCTCTGTGTTCTCCGTGCACTCCGTGGTGAAACTGCCTGTACGAACGCCGACGTGTACCCGAGGCACTCACGAACCAAGGCG
>JAEUIG010000388.1 GCA_016795125.1 Planctomycetaceae bacterium
TGCCGAGCTGGCTCCAGACATCGACCAGTCTCGACAGGCTCAGCCGGTCGCGGAGCAGCGAACCGCGCGGGCGGTAGCCCATCGCGATCTCCAGGTTGACGCCATGCAGGCCGACGTTGGAGCGGACGAGGGCATCGACGAACTGAAATGCCGACAGCCGATGCTGTCCCCGCGCCTGGTACTCGCTCCAGGGCTGATCGACACGGATGAACAACTGCGAGTCGCTGTCGGTGCGGCGGGCGGCTTCGAGGGCGCGGGCGGCGAGGGCCAGGCGATTCTCTTCCGTCAGTCCGAGCGCCACGCCGGTGTTGGCATGCGCGGACGTCTCCCAGATACGGATGCGGCCGGTGTACCGGCTGACGGCCGTCTCGATGAAGTCGCAGACGAAGCTCTGCATGTTGACGAAGTCATTCTGCCAGGGCGACAGCCACTCCGGCATGCCTCGCGCGCCGAGGTCGATCAGCGGACCGCCCCGGATGAGCAGCCGGCGATCGGTGCACCAGCTCACCAGGCGGTCCAGCGACTCCCAGCGGCAGTCCCCTTCCGTCGGCTCAATGGTGCGCCATTCGAGCGGAGCGACCGCCGCGTTGAACGACTGCTCGAATAACGTCGCGGCGGCGGCGCCAGGGACGCCGTCGTCCAGCGTGCACCCCAGCAAGACGGCCGGATGCACTCCGGAGTGCCGCCGCATCGCCAGCCGCTGCTCGACGTAGGCATTAACGAGCAGCTCCGACGCTTCGCAGGCCCTGGCGATCGACTGCGCGGCAATGGCGCTCGCTTCGGGAGGGGCGGCGCCGGTGGCCGCCGCACGGCTCAGCAGTCCGAACGCCTCCCGTTCGACCTCCCGGCATTGCCGGGGGATCTCCATGTTGAGCATTTCCCAGGCGGCGCACTGCTCTCTGAGCGTTGCCAGCTTGCCGCGTGCGAGTTCCAGCGGCAGCAGGTACGGCTCCTCCCGTTCCCGCAACGACGTCGTGCTCAGCACCGGACGGCCGAATTTCGGCACCGGCCAGGGGACGTGGAGCTTGCCGCTGTCGGAATGCGGTCGGCGGCAGGTGATGACGTTATCAGCGATTTCCACCCGCGTGGGATAAATGCGGCCGTCAAAGCCGCTGATATACGCCCGATGCACCTCGGGCCATCGCCCGATGAGGCCTTCCGGATAGACGAGGAATCGCAGCAGACCCATGTCGATTCCTCGGTGGCGGGACGGTCAACGGCTCCGCGCGGCCGAACGGCGGCCGCGACTGCGAGAGCAATGGGGATTACCGGTACAGGGATGAACGCAATTCCGGCGCGTGATTCAACGGCTACTGTCGGCGTTGGGGATCATCAATGAGTGGATTGTGAGTCTACATCCGCGCGGGAGAGAGGATCAATGCGACCCCGCCACCATCCGGCTTTTTACGGCCAGGCCGCGATTGCTGGGGGCAGTTTGCCCCCGTCCAAGAGCAGTGTTACGATCGCCCCGATACGGCGGACCATTCGCACGGAAACGGTGCCGGGGGATTTCGAATGCTACCAGGTTCTTGTCTCTCGGCGTGGGGTCGCCCGCGTCGCACGCTTTCCCGGTTCCTGGTTCTGGCCGGTTGGTTCTCCATGTCCCAGTTCTGCTCCGGTGAAGACGGTGTCAGTCGAATTGGTGTCGAGTCTGACATCTCGTTTGCGGAATCAGTCACCGTACAGGGACGCGAACTGGTTTTCACGTCGCAGTTGTTGCCCTTGGATGCGCGTGGTGCTCTGGTCGGGCCGGAAGCTCCGCGAGAGCAGATCGAGCGAGTTTTGGACTCGTTGTTCTCCGTGCTGGAACAGCAACAGTGCCGGCCCGAGGATGTCGTCAGGCTCAATATTTATGTGGCGGATGAGCGGCTCTCATCCTTACTTTGCGAGCGGTGGAAGCTTCGGGTGCCAGGTTTAGGGCCTTCACTTTCGATGGTGACAACCAGGCTGCCGGTCGCCGGAGCCATGTTGGCGGTGGACGCCGTCGCCGCGCGTGCTCCGACAATCACTGACGCACTGCCGGTCCGCGCCCGCACGGCCGGAATCGCCGGCCACGAACACATCGCACATGCCGCCGTGTTGCCGGTCGGGGAAACGATCTACATTTCAGGACAAGCCGAGCCGGGCGCGAACCTGGTCGAAGCGACTGCCAACACCCTCGCCGGATTACAGCGGACGCTGGAGCATCTGGGACTTGGAAAGCAGCATGTCGTCGAGGTGAAATGTTTTCTGACGCCGATGTCGGAAGCCGAAAGCGTCTACAACGAAGTCTCCCGCTTCTTCGGCGACGGCATAGCCCCGCCGGTCTCGGTGGTGGACTGGATTTCCACGCTGCCGATCGAAATCGAGATGGTCGTCCACGCGCCGGCCGGAATTGCAAAGCCCGGGGCGACGCACGAGTGGCTGCCGTGGCTGACGAATTCGCCCGTGTACTGCCGGCTGGCCCGGGTGCAGGGCGACACGCAGATCTTTGTTTCCGGCTGCTTCGGAAGTCCGGGCGACAACGAGACCCTGCAGGTGGCGGAAGTCTTCGACCGCTTGCAGGAACGGCTGAAAGAGGCCGGCTCCGACCTGCGGCACATGGTGAAGGCGACGTATTACGTCTCCAACGATGCCGCGAGCGCGGCTGTCAATGAGATTCGTCCCACGCTCTACGATCCGGAACATCCGCCGGCCGCCTCGAAGGCGCTCGTGACGGGTGTCGGACAACTGGGGGGCGCCGTGACGCTCGACATGATCGCTATTCCCGCCCGGTGAGTTGCACGCGCGCCCGCCTCAGTGCACACTCAACCTGTGAGACTGCGTTGAATCCCTCCGTGAGATCCGCCATGCGACTCCGCTTCGCCTCCGCGTCCTGCATGCTCCTGACCTGTGCGTTGTCCAGCAACGCCCATCTGTCCGCCGCTCCCGGCGACTGGCCGCAGTTCCGCGGCGAGAACTGCAGCGGCGTTTCAGCGGAAACCGCCCCCTTGCCGACGAAGTTCTCCAGCACCGAAGGAGTCAAATGGTCGGCCGAGCTGGGAGATTGCATTGGCTCGCCGGTGGTCGCCGACGGCCGGGTGTTCACGACCGCGATCATCAATCCGCCGGAGCCGCTGGACGACCCGTTCGACGAAGTCGTGCAGAAAAACGCCGTTGCCTCGACCGGACCGACGAAGATCGCGCTGTACGCCTTCGACGCCGAGACGGGCGACAAGCTGTGGGAGCGCAGCTGGGAGACCGGCGAATTGCCGGAAATCCATCACACCAACAGTTACGCCTCGACAACACCCGCCGCCGACGGCGAACGGGTCTACTTCTACTTCTGCTCGCTGGGCATGCTGTGCGTTGATGCGAAGACCGGCGCCGACGTGTGGACCGCTGAAGTTCCGCGGCCGTTCATCATCTTCAAGTGGGGTCCGGGCATGTCCCCGATCATCCACGATGACCTGCTGATCTTCTGCCAGGACGACGACATGTCGCCGGCCCTGTACGCCTGGAACAAGCGGACGGGCGAACTGAAGTGGCGCGACGATCGTTTCGACCAGTGCGTCAACTATTCGCACCCGGTCATCAACCAGACGGCCGACGGCGAAGAACTCGTCGTGGCCGGCACCGGCATGCTGATTGGCTACGACCTCGAAACCGGTCGCCGGAAGTGGTTCGCCAAAACGCTGCTGCGGAACATCAAGACCACCCCCGTCGCGCACGACGGAGTCGTTTACATCTCGCTGCAGAGCGGCGGCATTACGAACCAGTGGATTGCGTCGGTCGACGAATGGCCGGGCACCGGCGACAAGAACGGCAAGATCACCAAGGACGAAATTCAGGGCTTCGTGGGCAAGGAGCAGGTGCCGGAAGCGTTTTACGCACGGACTTTCGACCGGGGAGATGCCAACGGCGACGGCGCCCTCGAGGGCGAAGAAATTGACATTGCCTTTCTGCCCCCGGGGAACGAGGCCGGTGCGCGATTTGAAGCCCGGGGTGATGCGGCGGCCGAGCAGTATGTCATCGCCGTCCGCGGCGGCGGCGAAGGGGACGTGACCAGCACCCACGTGCTCTGGAAGCATCCCACCAAGCACACCGATCACATCGTGTCGCCGCTGGTGGTCGACGACCGGATGCTGCTCGTTAAGGGGGGCGGCATTGCCACCTGTTTCCAGACGTCGGATGGCGAGCAGCTCTGGGGGCCAAAGCGGATTGACAACGGCAGCGAATACTTTGCATCGCCGGTCGTGGGCGACGGCAAGATCTACATTGCCGGCGACAACGGCGTCATCGTCGTGCTCAAGAACGGTCCGGAACTTGAAATCCTGGAAACCAACGACATGGGCGCGCCGGTCCTGGGGACGCCCGCCATTTCCAACGGGCGGATTTACGTCCGCACGCGCGGCACGCTGTACTGCGTGGCGGAATAATCACTCCACTTCGCCCTGTACGGTGAGTACGAGCTGCCGTCCGCCGCCGCGGTTGCGGTGCTCGCACAGGCAGATTCCCTGCCAGGTTCCGACCGCCAGACGGCCGTCGCGAATTGGAATGCTCACGCTGCTGCCCAGCAGCGAGGCCTTGACGTGCGCCGGCATGTCGTCCGGGCCTTCGCAGGTGTGGATGTGTGGAAAGTCTTCCGGCGCCAGCGCGTTGAACGACGATTCCAGGTCAGTCCGCACATCGGGATCGGCATTCTCCGTGATCGTGAGCGATGCCGATGTATGCCGGATGAACACATGCAGCAACCCCACGCGAATGCCCGACAGCTCCGGCAGCGCCTGCACAATGTCGCGGGTGATGAGATGAAACCCCCGCGACCGCGGAGCCAGTGTGACGTCGCGCTGCAACCACATCGATGTTCGCTCCTGTCGTAGTATCGGCCGCCCGCCGTCGCCGTGTATTTCACACGGACGGACCGTTATAACAAACGCTGCCACACTTACGGGACCGTTGATCGCCGTGGCGATCGGCC
Organism: Planctomycetaceae bacterium; assembly: GCA_016795125.1. GTDB lineage: Bacteria > Planctomycetota > Planctomycetia > Planctomycetales > Planctomycetaceae > JAEUIG01. Next base: position 4,940 of record JAEUIG010000388.1, read on the forward strand.
TCCTGATTCACCGTCGAAAGCCGCTCCGATGCTCGCCCGAACCATCCGCTGCTGCGCCCTCGGCACCGTCCTGCTCGCGTTGCTGGCCGCCTTCGTGGGGTCGTTCCCCGCGGAGCGTCAGAACGTCGTTCACGCTGCAGAGCCGGATGCGCCGGCGCTGGCCGCCGGCGACGTCGATCCTGCGACGAGCCGCGTCTACGTGCGTGTCGGCAAGCGTCGCCTGGGACACGAGCATGGAGTCGAGGGGCGCATCAAGTCCGGCCGGCTGACGCTCGACGCCGCCGACAACGCCGGCGAGATCGTGTTCGACATGACTTCGTTCAAGGCCGACACCGACGCGGGCCGGAAATACGTCGGGCTCGAGGGGGTCAGCGACGCCGATGAGCAAACCGAAGTCACCGCCACCATGACGGGAAAAGGGGTGCTGGAAGTCGAGAAGCATCCGACTGCCACCTTCACGGTCAAATCGTCAAAGGTGATGAAAGAGAAGAGCGAGGACGGCCGGGCACAATACGAGTTGACGGGCGAGTTCGATCTGCACGGCAAGAAGCAGCCGTTGACCGTCGTGGCCGTCGCTGGCGAAACCGCCGATGGCCAGCAGCAGATCAAGGGAACGTTCACGATCAAGCAGACCGACTACGGCATCACACCCTACCGCGCCCTCGGCGGCCTCGTCGCCGTGACCGACGAACTGAAGATCTTCGGCGACCTCTGGGTTCAACAGTAGGTCATCAGTTGCCGGTTGACAGTTGTCGGTGCAAACAAGCCGGCATTCGACACGAACACCACTCACCGCTCGCCAGACACCTTCTCCACTGCCATGCAACTCGGCTTCGTCAGCGCGATCCTCCCCGACCTCAGCTTCGACGACACCCTGAAATTTGCGGCCCGGACGGGCTACGATTGCGTCGAAATCATGTGCTGGCCGCCCGGGAAAGCGGACCGCCGCTATGCGGGCATCACGCACCTCGACGTGACCCGCTTCGACAAGGTCCAGGCGGCGCGGATTCTCGAACGCACGGCCGAACTGCAGGTGGATATCAGCGGGCTCGGTTACTATCCCAACGCCCTCTCGCACGACCCGCAGGAGGCCGCCGTCGCCGTCGAGCATCTCCGCAAGGTGATCACGGCCGCTCCGCTCTTGGGACTGACGCGCGTCAACACCTTTATCGGCCGCGACTGGAAGCTCTCGGTCGCCGACAACTGGCCGCGGTTCCTGGAGACGTGGCGCCCGCTGATCAAGCTGGCCGAAGACAACGGCGTCAAAGTCGGCATCGAGAACTGCCCGATGACGTTCACCGCCGACGAGTGGCCCGGCGGCAAGAATCTCGCCAGCACGCCCGCGATCTGGCGGCGGATGTTCCACGACATCCCCAGCGACTCGTTCGGACTCAACTACGATCCGTCGCACATGGTGTGGCAGTTCATGGATTACCTGGAGCCGATGCGCGAATTTCGCGACAAGCTGTTCCACATCCATGCCAAGGACGTGCGGGTGGATTGGCACAAGCTGAACCAGGTCGGCACGCTGGCCCACCCGAACGAGTACCACACGCCCAAGCTCCCCGGCATGGGGGACGTCGACTGGGGCAAATTCTTCTCCGTGCTGACGGATGTCGGCTACCGCGGCCCAGTCTGCGTGGAAGTCGAAGACCGCGCCTACGAAGGCACCCTCGAACGCCGCCAGGCGTCGCTGCGGCAGAGCCACACGTACCTGCGCAACTTCATTCCGACCGACGCCTGACCCGACGACGAGCGCGCCGCATCACGCTTGCGGTTTCGCAGCCATTCTCCGCGTGACGCTCGACATCCACACTCAACGGCCTAAAATCGGGGCCGGCGCGGCTCGCAGCGCCCATTGCTGACTGGCGGCGACTGGATGCGCCGCGCGTTCTCTGCAGGAGACCGAGATGGAAGTCTGGCCGGGCCGCCCGTACCCGCTGGGTGCGACCTGGGACGGGAAAGGAGTCAACTTTGCCGTCTTTTCAGAACACGCCGAACGACTCGAGCTGTGCCTGTTTGACGACGCCTCCGATGCCCAGGAGGCACATCGCATTCCGTTGACGCAGCGGACCGATTTTGTCTGGCACTGCTACATCCCCGGCCTCAGCCCCGGGCAGCTCTACGGCCTGCGGGCGCATGGCCGCTACGATCCGCACCAGGGCTTGCGATTCAATGCCAATAAAGTCCTGCTCGACCCGTGTGCCAAGGCCATTGGCCGCAACCTGAAGTGGTCCGACAGGATGTTCGGGTACCGCGTCGGGCACCCCGATCAGGACCTGTCGTTCGACGATCGCGACAATGCCGAAGGCGCCGCGCTCGGGGCGGTCATCGATCCGCGGTTCCGCTGGGGGCGCGACTATCCGCTGCGGACCCCGTGGCATCAGACGGTGATCTACGAGCTGCATGTCCGCGGCATGACGATGCTGCATCCGCTGGTCCCCGAGCCGCTGCGCGGCACGTATGCCGGTCTCGCCAGCGCGCCGGTCATCAACCACCTCAAGAAGCTCGGCATCACCGCCGTCGAGCTGATGCCCGTGCATCATCGCGTCGACGACCGGCATCTCGTCGAACAGGGCCTCAACAACTTCTGGGGCTACAACACGCTCTCGTACTTCGCCCCCGATACGCGGTTTTCATCGACGCGCTCGCCGCAGGGGACTGTCAACGAGTTCAAGCGGATGGTCCGCACCCTGCACCGCGCCGGCATCGAGGTAATCCTCGACGTGGTTTACAACCACACCGGCGAAGGCAACCAGCTGGGACCGACACTCTCGCTCCGCGGGCTCGACAACCAGCATTACTACCGGCTGGTCGGCAACAACCGCCGCTTTTACATGGATTACACGGGCTGCGGCAACACGCTGAACATGCTCTGCCCGCGCGTGCTGCAGCTCATCATGGACAGTCTCCGGTACTGGGTCACGGAGATGCACATTGACGGGTTCCGGTTCGACCTGGCCGCCGCCCTGGCCCGCGAGCTGCATGCCGTCGACAAGCTCGGGGCCTTCTTCGACATCATTCACCAGGACCCGGTCCTGTCACAGGTCAAGCTGATCGCCGAACCGTGGGACCTCGGCGAAGGTGGCTACCAGGTCGGCAATTTCCCGGTCGGCTGGACGGAGTGGAACGGCCGGTACCGCGACACGGTCCGCAGCTTCTGGCGCGGCGACGGCCACGCCGTCTCGGAATTCGCCACGCGGCTCACCGGCAGCAGCGACCTGTACGAGCACAACGGCCGGCGGCCGTATGCCAGCATCAATTTCGTCACGTCGCACGACGGTTTCACGCTGCAGGACATGGTGTCCTACAACCA
>JAEUIG010000449.1 GCA_016795125.1 Planctomycetaceae bacterium
ATTCGGGCCGGGAATCGCGCCCCGCACCAGCAGCATGTTGTTTTCCGCATCAATTCGAACAAGCTGCAGATTGCGAATCGTGCACCGCTCAGCGCCGTACCGGCCGGCCATCCGCTTACCCTTCTTAATCCGACCGCACCAGCCGCGGTTGGTGCCGTGGGCCGACATACTGCCGGGCATACGGTGAATCTTCTTGGCGCCGTGACTGGCCTTCTGGCCGCTGAAGTTGTGCCGGAACATGACGCCTTCGGTGCCACGCCCCTTCGTTGTTCCGATCACATCGACGTGGGTGACGCCGTCAAAGTGCGCTGCCGTCAGCACCTGGCCGACCGTGTGCTCGTGAGTTTCACCGTCGGTCCGAAACTCCTTCACAAACCGCTGCGGCTCACAGTTCGCCTTCGGCAGCAACTCCACACCTGCCGCCTGTCGCGACTTCTGCCGCTTGCTGCTGAGCTGCACCACGTGCCCGCGCTCCGCGCGCGACGCCCGCGAACGATTCCGCTGCTCGGCCGGACGCTCAGCATCCGCCTGGCTCAGCTTGTCGCCATAACCCAACTGCACAGCCTCGTAGCCGTCGCGATCCTGCGTGCGCACCTGCAGCACCGTACACGGACCGGCGGCGACCACCGTCACGGGGATGATCGAGCCATCCGGGCCGTAGACCTGCGTCATGCCGACTTTTCGACCAAGTAATCCGACACCCATAACATTCCTCTGTCAGCGTGGAAGGTCCACCTGCAGCAGCCTCAGCTCACTCTGCAACCCGAACGGGAGGCAGGCACATCACCCCACTGCACCGCTGCGATTGAAGCCGCAACGAACCGGCCGCCGCGACTCGACGCAAATCATCCGCAAGCTGCGGAGCACGTCGGCCAGGGCCCGGCCGCAGGGACGACTCGACTGAATGCCGCAAACGGCCTCAGGCGGTCGCCTTGATCTTGATGTCGACGCCGGCTGGCAACGACAACTTGTTCAGCGCGTCGATCGTCTTGCCCGTTGGCTGCAAAATGTCGATGACCCGCTTGTGTGTCCGTATCTCAAACTGCTCCCGCGACTTCTTGTCAATATGCGGGCTGCGCAACACCGTATAACGCTCGATCCGCGTGGGCAGGGGAATCGGCCCATGCACGACCGCGCCGGTCCGCTTGGCCGTATCGACGATATCCGTCGCCGACTGGTCCAGTACCGTGTGATCGTATGCTTCCATGCGGATCCGAATCCGCTCATTCCCAGCCACGTTAACCGTCACCTCTCAAAAGAGTTACAACTTCGCCCACAACGGGCGCACTCCCTTATCGGGGGATTGGGAACCCGGAATCCTAATGATGCCTCCCGAGGTTGTCAACGAACCTGTCAAAAGGTTTTTCGCAGGCTTTTAACGCGACTCGCTGTCCATAGTCCTTTGTCCATGGTCCATTGCGTCCATGATTCGCAGTTTGATCCAGCTCGCTGATCCAATGGACCATTGACCAGGGACAATGGACCTTCTCAGCCCATCATCTCCTGCAGCACCGACGGTGGCGCCAAGTCGTATTTCAGCGGTTCCATGGAGTAAGAGGCCCGCCCCTGCGACAGGCTCCGGACATGCGTGGAATACCCAAACATCCGCGCCAGCGCCACGTCAGCCGTTAAGGCCGTCAAATCTCCCCGATGCTCGCTCCCCACGATCCGCGCGTGCCGCTGGTTCAGGTCCGCCTGGATCGGTCCGACGAAATCGGCCGGCGTCACGACCTCCAGCTTCATGATCGGTTCCAGAAGTGCCGCTTCGGCATGCCCGAGCGCATCCTGAACCGATTGCGCCGCCGCAGCACGTAACGCTTCCTCGGTGCTCTCTCCTTCGCGATATCCGACGTCGTTGATGATGCACCGGACGTGCATCAGCGGATAGCCGAACAGTCCGCCGGACTGCGCCGCCTCGGCCACGGACTCGACGATGATCTTCTGAACCTCGAGCGGGACTTCCCCGTGCTTGAGGTCCCACTTCACGATGACCGGCGTCTCGCCCTGGAACGGCTCAACCCTGACCCCGACGCGTGCGAACTGCGACACCCCCTGCACGGCGCGCTGGAACTCGCCGGTTCCCGTTCCGGCGGTCTTGACCGTTTCGCGGTACGACACGCGCGGCTTGTGGACCCGGACGTTCAGGCTGTAGTCGCGCACGAGCCGCTCACGGATGATCTCCAGGTGCAGCTCGCCCATTCCGCTGATGATGGTCTGGCCGGTTTCTTCGCTGACTTTCGCCTTGAATGTCGGGTCCTGCTTGGCAAGCTTCAGCAGTGCGTCCTCCAGCTTCTTGCGGTCAGCGCTGGAGTCCGGCTCCACCGCCATCGAAATCACGGTCTCCGGGAACGTGATGCTTTCCAGCACGATCTGTTGCCGCTGGTCGCAGAGCGTGTCGCCGGTGACGACTTCCTTTGGCCCGATCACGCCGACGATGTCGCCGGCGCTGACCTGATCAGTCTCGAGCTTTTCGCGCTGGTCCGCCTGGATGTGCCAGAGCTGGCTGATGAGTTCCTTTTTCCCTGTCCGCGGGTTGAGCATTCGCGAACCGCTCTTGAGCGTGCCGGAGTAGACACGGACAAAGCACAGGTCAGCGTGCTTGTCCGCCACGATCTTGAAAATCAGGCCGGCGAACGGTTCGTCCGGATCGGGCTTGCGGGTCTCTTCCGGCGGCTGGTTCTTCTTCGGGGAGGGATTGATGCCGGTCACCGGCGGCACTTCAATCGGGCTGGGCAGGTAGCGGTTCACACCATCGAGCAGCGGCTGGACGCCGCAATAGTCCAGCGACGATCCGCAGAAGGTCGGCTGCACCGCGCCGGCCAGCGTGGCGGCGCGCAACGCGCGGATGATGAGTTCCGGCGGGACTTCGCCGGAGTCCATGTAGGTCTGCATCACCTCGTCGTCGACGAGCGAGACGGCGTCCAGCAGCTTGCTCCGCCAGTCTTCCGCCTCGATCTGCAGGTCTTCCGGAATCTCCTGCACGTCGATCTTTTCGCCTTTGGAGGCGGAATCGAAATACAGCGCCCGCATTTCAATCAGGTCGATGATTCCCTTGAACTTGTCGCTTTCCCCGATCGGAATCGTGACCGCGACGGGCTGCGCCTGCAGCCGGCGGGCGATCGTGTTGAACGTCCGCTCGAAGCCCGCGCCGATGCGGTCGAGCTTGTTGATGAAGCACAGCCGCGGCACGTGATACCGGTTCGCCTGCCGCCACACGGTTTCGCTCTGGGCCTCGACGCCCTCCACGGCACTGAATACGACGATCGCGCCGTCCAGCACGCGAAGGCTGCGTTCGACCTCGGCCGTGAAATCGACGTGGCCCGGGGTGTCGATCAGGTTGATGCGGCAGGTGTTCTGCCGCTGCTTGTCCGTCCACTGGCAGGTGACGGCCGCTGAGTAGATCGTAATGCCGCGTTTGGCCTCTTCCGGGTCGAAGTCGGTCTGCGTCGTGCCCTCGTCGACGTCTCCCATTTTGTGGGATGCGCCAGTGTAGTAGAGGATCCGTTCCGTCGTCGTCGTCTTGCCGGCGTCGATGTGCGCGACAATGCCGATGTTGCGAAACTGCTGGATGGGAACGGCGGCGGACATCGCAGAGTTACCGTTGAGGCAAAAAATAAGCCCACGGACTGCCGTCCGTGGGCTTTCAGAAATACGTGCTGATTTACCAGGCGAAGTGCGCGAAGGCCTTGTTGGCGTCGGCCATCTTGTGGACGTTTTCACGCTGCGTCACGGCCGTCCCTTCCCGCTTGTACGCGGCCACGAACTCTTCGGCGAGGGACTGGGCGATCGGCTTCCCC
>JAEUIG010000496.1 GCA_016795125.1 Planctomycetaceae bacterium
CTGATTTGCAACATGCGACTCGCCACCGTTCTCACTCCCATCAATGCTCATAATCTCCAGCTCGCGGCGCAATGCGGCGTCGAGGAGGTCGTCGCCCGCTATCCCGGCCCGGATATCGCCGACTGGAAGGCGTTGCAGTCGCAGATTTCCGCCTGGGGCATGCAGTGGACCGTGATCGAGGGGAACCTCCCCTTCGAAAACATGAAGCGCGGGCGCGATGACGGCGCCGAGCTGCGCGAGTTCAAGTCGCTCCTGCGGCAGGCCGGCGAGCTCGGCATTCCGCTGGTGTGCTACAACTGGATGGCCGGCACCGACTGGGTGCGGACGCGGACGAATATCCCGGCGCGCGGCGGAGCGTGGGTCACCGGGTTCTCGCTCGCGGAAGTCGATCACGCGATCTCGCTCGATGCGCGCCGTGGCGCGATCGACCGTGAGACGATCGACGCGCCGACCCTGTGGACCAATCTGGAACGCATGCTGAGCGAATTGATTCCGGTCGCGGAGCAGGCCGGCGTCACGCTGTGCATGCATCCGGACGATCCGCCGCTGCCGGAGTTCCTCGGTCGGGCGCGGATCATGAACTCGGTCGAGGGTTTCGAGCGACTGATGAAGCTTGTGCCGAGTCCGCAGAACGCCATCTGCTTCTGCCAGGGATCGTTCGCGACGATGGGGGTCGATATCCCGGCGACGATCCGTCGGCTCGGTCCGCATATCAAGTACATCCATTTCCGGGACGTCAGCGGGACGCCGGAGGACTTCGTCGAGACATTCCATGACATCGGGCCGACTGACATGGCGGCCGCCATCCGGGCGTATCGCGAGATGGGCGTCGACGCCCCGATCCGTCCCGACCACGTCCCGCAGATGGTCGGCGAGGAGGACGGCGAACCCGGCTACACGATGCAGGGACGGCTGTTTGCGTACGGGTATATTCGGGGGCTGCTGCAGGCAACAAAGACTGAACAGTTTTGACACAAAGGCGCCGAGTCACGGAGACGCACAAAGGCAAAGAGGCAGGAGGCCATGAAGGGACGAGTACTAAAGTGGTGAAGTGACAGCATTGAAAGTCACTTGATTCTGAATCTCGACTTTGGAATCTTCGTCTATCGACCATCGTCCCTCGACTATCCGCCATCCTCATGCGCTACGATCTGACCCTGCCTCGGCGCGTCGTGTTTGGGTGGGGGCGGCGCGGAGAGATCGGTTCGCTCACCGCGACGCTGGGGCGGCGCGCGTTTCTGGTGACCGGGTCGGCGACGCTGGAACGCAGCGGCGAGATTGCGGCGTTGCGCGAGAATCTCAGTGCGGCGGGCGTGGAGCCGATCGATGCCGGGCGCGTTGGGCGGGAGCCGGAAGTCGGGGATGTCGATGCGGCGGTCGCGCGGTTGCTTGAGCATCGTCCCGGAGCGGGCGACCTGGTGATTGGCATCGGCGGCGGTGCGGCGCTGGACCTGGCGAAGGCCGTGGCGGCGCTGGTCACCAACGGCGGCCGGCCGGTGGTCGATTATCTGGAAGGCGTGGGCACCGGAGCGCAGATCGCGAGTGCGCCGCTGCCGCTGCTCGCCGTTCCCACAACCGCCGGCACCGGCAGCGAAGCGACGAAGAATGCTGTGATCTCATCGCTTGATCCGCCATTCAAGAAGAGCCTGCGTTCCGAGCAGATGCTGCCGCAGGTCGTGGTGATCGATCCCGAACTGACGGTCACGAATCCGCCGCACGTCACGGCGCACTCGGGAATGGATGCGATCACGCAGCTGATCGAGAGCTACGTGTCGCGCCGCGCGCAGCCGGTGACGCGGGCGCTGTGTGTTGAAGGTCTGGTCCGGGCATGGCCGAGTCTCGCGACCGCATATCGCGACGGCGGCGATCGCCCGGCCCGCGAAGCCATGGCCCACGCCGCGTTTCTCTCGGGCGTCGCGCTGGCGAACTCAGGTCTCGGACTCGCCCACGGCGTGGCAGCGGCGCTGGGCGTGCATCACGGAGTACCGCATGGACTGGCGTGTGCAGCAATGCTGCCGATGACCTTGCGGACGAACCTGCCGGCGTGTGAACACGACTTCGCCGAACTGGCGCGCGCCGTTTTGCCCGATGCGCCGCGATCAGACGCGGCCGCCGCAGTCGCGTTCATCGACGCCGTCTGTGCGCTGGCGGACGAAGTCGGGATCCCGAGGTCGATCGGCGCGCTGGGAGTAACCGCTGCCGACATCCCTGCGCTTGTGAAAGCCTCGCACGGCAACAGTCGCAGCGGCAATCCGCGGGACGTGAGCGACGCAGAGCTGGAAGCTCTCTTGTCGGCAGCGCTGGTACAGGCCGAATCAGCGGTTCATTCGTAGACGTGCAGCGCCTTGCACCAGCGGGTGACGGCGTCGCGGCGCGTGTGCGGGTCATCCGGCAGGGCGAGCGGGCGGCCGCGGGCGTCGAGGATGATGCCGACGGTGCCGCCGCGGAGTTCGCACTCGAGGCGTTTGCCGGGTCCGGCGCCGACGTCGAATCCACGCGACGGCTCGAGGATCGCTTTGGCGCGGGCGTCCGGGGGAAGGCGGATGAGGCGCATTTCTCCGACGTTGAGTTCGTCGCTCTCGTTCAATCCGCCGCCGGAGATCTGGTAGCGGAAGCAGGCGCGGCCCGGCTTGCAGGTTCCGCGCGGGGCGACGCAGGTGCCCAGGTAGATCAGGCAGTCCCGTTCGAAGACTTCCAGAGCCGCCTGGGGGTGGACCTGCGCGAGGACGCCGAGGTGCGGCATCATGAAGATGCTGTCCTTGGCGATCTCGGTGACGCCTTCCGGCTCGAAGGCGTCGATCATCATGCTGGCCGTCTGCTCCATGCGCGGTGCGTGCGACAGGACGCCGCCGGAGGCGACCAGCAGGTTCAGCGACATGTTGTCGACGATCGATCGTCCGCCGGCCTGCTGCGAGAATGTATCTCCGACCGTACGCTGCTGCTGGACGCCTTTCAGCGTGGTGGCGAACTCCTTGTGCTGCTGGTAGGCGAGCCGCAGTGCTTCGCGCGAAACGGCCTGCTCGAAGACGAGGGCTTCGAGGGTCTGCGGAATGGTCGTGGGGCGGATCATCTTGTTCTTCACGCGGTTCCGCAGCGCGTGCTCGTCCATGTCGACGTGGACCCAGCGGAGGATATTGGGGAAGCCGGCCTCCGCGCAGACGTTGGAGATTGAATAGCTCATCCCCAGATTGGCGCTGACTGTGCGGTTGAAGACGCCGTTGAAGACGGAGAAGACGTCGGTCGGTGCGCCGCCGATGTCGACGCCGACGGCGTTGATGCCGCGGGCCTTCGCAATCTGCTGGAGGATGTCGCCGACGGCGCCGGGGGTCGGCATGACGGGGGCGTCGGTCCACTGCAGGAGCTTGTCATAGCCGGGCGCGTGGGCCATGACGTGTTCGAGGAACAGGTCGTGGATGGCGTCGCGGGCCGGGGCGAGGTTTTCCCGCTCGAGGACCGGGCGGACGTTGTCGACCACGCTGAGGGCGACCGAGTCGTCGAACGTTTCCTCGACGAACGGCGCTGCATCGCGGTTGCCGGCGTAAATGATCGGCATCCGGTAGCCCTGTCCGAAACGCGGTCGAGGCTTCGCGGGGGCGATCAATTCGGCGA
>JAEUIG010000517.1 GCA_016795125.1 Planctomycetaceae bacterium
ACAAAGGACACGAAGGTGAACAGCGGCATGAGACTGTTTTGACGAGCCGCGACCGTCAGGGAGCGGTCGCGAGTGTGTTGCGCTCCCAGACGGTCGCGGCTCGTCAGATCGCTAAGCGGACTTTGCAAGCGTGTCTTCGGAGAGCTTGCCGATGATCTGGTCGATGACGGTATCGGTCTCGACGCCTTCGGCTTGCCCTTCGAAGTTGAGAATCAGCCGATGCCGGAGGACCGGCTTGGCCATGTCGCGGAGATCGTCACGCGCGACGTTGTAGCGTTCATCCAGGATGGCGCGGATCTTGGCGCCCAGGATCATTGCCTGCAAACCGCGCGGGCTGGCGCCGTAACGGACGTATTGCTTCGTCGGCGCGGGGGCGATGGACTGTTCGGGATGGGTGGCGAGCACGAGTCCGGTGCCGTAGCGGCGGACGTCGTCGGCGATCGGAATCTGCCGAGCCAGCCGCGACATCTCGAGAATCCGCTCGCCGGCGAGGACTGGCTGGGCGACGGGGAAGTTCATCTCGGTTGTGCGGTCGAGAATGATTTCGAGGTCTTTGGCCGTCGGGAATTTGACCAGCAGCTTGCAGAAGAAGCGGTCGAGCTGGGCTTCCGGCAGCGGGTAGGTGCCCTCCATTTCGAGGGGATTCTGCGTCGCCAGCACGAAAAACGGCGGCGTGAGGCGGTGCGTTTCGCCGGCGACGGTGACCGAGTGCTCCTGCATGGCTTCGAGGAGCGCGGACTGGGTCTTGGGGGTGGCGCGGTTGATTTCATCGGCGAGCAGGACGTTGGCGAACACCGGTCCGCGCTGAAACTGGAACATTTTGCGCCCGTCCGGCGTCTCAACCACGATGTTCGTGCCGATCAGGTCGGCCGGCATCAGGTCGGGAGTGAACTGGATGCGGCGAAAATTGAGGTGCAGCGCTTCGGCCAGCGTGCGGACGGTCAGCGTCTTGCCGAGTCCGGGAACACCTTCGAGCAGGACGTGCCCGCCGGCGAGGAGCGCAATCAGCAGGTCATCGAGGATGTCGACCTGGCCGACGATGACCTTGGCAATTTCCGAGCGGAGAGTTTGGAAATCCTTGCGAAAGTCGGCCAATTGCGCCCGCAGTTCATCGGTGATCGTCATAGAGATGTGTTTCCCCGGTGGCGGACTCCGCGCGGCTTCATTGTTTCGAGACCGCGCTCGGATGTCTATGGAGTGGAAGAACGGTATTATGACCGGTCAATAAATCACTGCGGAGGAGCAGAGGCACAAAGGGGCAGAGGCACAAAGGGAAAAAGCACACAACTCCCTTGGCACCTTTGTCCCTCTGCCCCTTTGTCCCTCTCTTCTCGACGTTGCTGCGACGGGAATCGTTCCCCACATTCGTGGTCCCGCGGGCAGCCAGACTACGCCCGTCTGCTCGTTTGCGTTGAAGCGATCTCTCCGTATTTGTCCGAAGCCAGGAGGTCGGGATGGCGACGCTTCTGAAGACGCTGTGGTGTCTCGCGTTTCTTGTCAGCCTGGCGATGGCGTGGCCGGCAACGCTGTACGGCCAGGACGACGCAGGTGCGGACCTCTCGGAGGACGAAGCGCGACAAGTACAGGTCGCCGCGAGGTTTCTGTCGATCCTCGAGAAGAACCCACGCCGTGGAACGGCGCTCGATCGCGTCTATGGACATCACGTCGAGTTCGGCACGCTCGGCACTTTCCTGGACGGGCTGAAAGAACGCGTCCAAGCGGAGCCGGCCGACGGCGCCGGCTGGATGATTCTCGGGCTGGTGGAATCGCTGCGCGGCGAGGACGCCAGCGCCGTCGATGCGCTCACGCATGCCGAGCAGTCACGAACCGACGACCCGCTGGCTTCGTACTACCTCGGTCAGTCGCTACTGCTGGTCGGCCGCCCGGAGGAAGGGGTCGACGCGTTTGAGCGGGCCATTCAGCGGCAGCCGGAGCGGGCCGATCTGCTGGAAATTTACCAGCAGCTGGGGCGCGTCCATCAGCGGGCGCAGCGCGACGAAGCGGCCCGCGACGTGTGGGAGCGGCTGGAATCGCTGTTCCCGGAGGACCCGCGCGTGCTGGAGCAGATCGCCGTCACGCTGACCGAGGAAGGCGAATACGCCGCGGCCCTCGAACGCTACGAGCGGCTGGTCGGGCTGGTGGAGGACGAGTATCGCCAGACGACATTCCGCATGCAGGTCGCCGAACTGAAGATCCGCGAGAACCGCCGCGACGACGGCCTCGCCGACCTCGAACAGCTGCTGAGCGACCTGAATCCCGAGAGCTGGCTGTACCGCGACGTGCGGCGACGTATCGAGGATGTCTTCGTGCGCTCCGGCGACCAGGACGGCATGGTGCAGTATTACGAGCGCTGGCTGTCGGCGCATCCGCAGGACCTGGACGCCATGGCCCGGCTGGCGTCGTTCCTGGCGAACGCGGCGCGCGTCCCGGAAGCGATGGAATGGATGGACAAGGCGCTCAAGCTGGCGCCGTCGCGCGTCGAACTGCGACGGGCCTTTATCCGCCAGTTGGTCGACGACCAGCGATACACGGAGGCGATTCAGCAGTACGCGCTGCTGAGCGCCGCCGCGCCGGGGAACGTCGACGTGCTGCGCGAGTGGGGCCGCACCGTCCTCAAGGATCCGTCGCTGACGGAGGAAGCCCGCCGCACCGAAGCCACCCGCATCTGGAACCTGATCGTTGCCGCCCAGCCCGACGATGCGCTGACGGTCGCCCAGGTCGCGGACCTGTTCCGGCAGGCGAAATTCAACGACGAGGCCATCGCACTCTATGAGAAGGCGGTCGCGCTCGCGCCGGACGATCCGCACTACCGCGAGTATCTCGGCGAGTTCCGGCACATTCTCGGCCAGAAGGACGAAGCGCTGGCCGTCTGGCGGGAAATCGCCGCCGACGGTCGCCGCAATGCGCTCAACCTCGCGCGACTGTCCGAAGTCCTCAGCCGCTTCAGCTACCCTGAGGAAGCCGCCGATACGGTGGCTCAGGCCGCAGCGGCCGATCTGAAGGACATCAGCCTGCAGATGCAGGCGGCGAACTATCACACCGAAGCCCGGCGATTTGACGAAGCACTGCAGTACATCGCCGTCGCCGAAGGACTGTCTCAAAACGACGAAGAGTCCGACGCGATTCTCCGGCAGAAGATCGAGACGCTGCAGGCGGCCGACCGGCTGGATGCACAGACTGAATCTCTCCACGCGCAACTGCAGTCGACCGCCAATGCGCCGGCTGCGGACTGGCACACGCTGGCGCGGTATTTCGAAGCCGCTCGTGAATGGACCGATGCCACGACGGCGATTCAGCAGGCGCTTGCTCTTGAGCCGCAGTCGATTGCTTTCCTCACGTCCGCATCCCGCATTGCGGAACTCTCCGGCGACTTCGGCCGCGCTGCCGACATCCTCCGGGAACTGGCGACCGTCGACCGCCGGTCCCGCGGCGATCACCTGACAAACGTCGCCCGCATCGAGGCGCAGCTCGGACGGTCCGAGCAAGCGCTGCAGGCCGGGCGCGACCTCATCATCTCCGCGCCGGGAAACACCGAGCACTACGAGTTCTATGCGCAGCTCTGCTTCCGGCTGGCCAGGACGAACGAAGGCATCGATGCGCTCCGCAAAGCCGTCCGCATCAATCCGACCGACCCGGACCTGATGTCGACTCTCGCCGCCGCACTGGCCAGCGACTTCCGCACCGACGAAGCCATCCAGCTGTACTGGCAGGCGTTCGAGAAGGCCGAAGAACTGGAGGACCAGACGGGCCTGGTGATGAAGCTCACCGAACTGCACCTGCAGCTCAACCAGTTCGACCGGCTGATTGAACGCCTGGAACGCGGACGCCGCGAGGAAGAGTCCCGCCGCGCCATGACGATCTGCATCGCGCAGGCGCTGCACACGTCCGGCGATTATGGCACCGCCCGTACGGAGCTCGAAAGCCTGCTGTCAAACGACACGCGCGACACCGAACTGCTGCTGCAGCTTTCCAAGTTGTGCGAAGCGGGACAGGACTTCGAAGCCGCCGCCGACTACCAGCGGCAGGTCGCCAGCATCGCTCCCGGTCCGGAAACCGAGTACCGGCTCGCCCAGATGCTGCAGTTGCACGGCGACAACGAACAGGCGACTGAGATTCTCTCGCAACTTCTGCTGCGCGAGGAAGACCCGATCCGCATGCTCAAAGGCGTCGACTCGCTGCTGAACCAGACGACGTTTGAGGAAGCACTGGCGGTCATCGAACCGCTGCGCCGCGACCGTCGCGACGACTGGGAACTGCTGTATCGCGAAGGAGTGGCGTGGGCCTCGCTGGAACGCGC
>JAEUIG010000568.1 GCA_016795125.1 Planctomycetaceae bacterium
ATCGATCTGTCGTCGGCCGTCACGGACCGTTCTGCTGCGCTGCGAGATGGTTGGAGCCCTCTCCGCTTCGCAGCCCGGCCCGCGACTCGCGGCATCACACCTGTTTCCTTCGAGTGTTTCAACATACAAGGGCACGAAGCACACGAAGGTCATCAAGTGCTGGTCCAGCGCGAGTGAAGATTCTTCGCGACCTTTGTGCCCTTCTGTTCAATCCTGTTCCCGCGTCGATTTGCGCCCAGCGCGGGGCGCCGAATTTGATTGCCTTCAAGCAGTGGATACCCTTTCCGCCGGTGTGCGCTCAGCCTTCGATCATCCCGTTCACCGCTCCGCTGCTGCCGAAGACGAACAGGCTGTCGCCGGGCTGGATGACGGCTGTCGGCGGTGGGGGGAGGAGTCGTTCGCCATTTTCGCGGCGGATGCCGATGACGATCACCCCCTTCTGCCGCAGATCGGTTTTGTCGAGCGACTTGCCGATCAGTGGATGGCCGGCGGTGACCTGGACGTCGGCGAGTTCCAGCGGGCTGCCGTGGCGGTCGGCGATCTCCAGAAAGTCCTCGACCCCCGGATTCAGCATGAAGCGGGCCATCTTCACGGCCCCGGTGCTGAACGGGCTGACGACGCGGGTCGCGCCTGCGCGCTGCAGCTTCTTCATCGCGTCGTCGGTACTGGAGCGGGCGATGATCTGCAATTTGGCCGACTGCATGCGGGCCGAGAGCACCACGTAGACGTTGTCGGCGTCTGTCGGGAGGACGGTCGCGAGAGCGGCGGCATGCGCCAGCCGCGCCGCGATCAGCACGTTGTCGTCGGTGGCGTCGCCGTGCACGTGCAGCCAGCCGCGCGGACGCGCCAGCTCTGCCAGGCGGTCGGCATCGGAGTCGACGACCACGAACTTACGCTGCCGGGCATGCAGGTGTTCGCAGATGGCGACACCCATGCGCCCCATGCCGCAGACGACGTAGTGCCCGCTCAATTGCTGAATCTGTTGTTCCATCCGGCGTTTCTCCAGCATGCCGCGGATTTCCGCGTTGACGACAATGCCCCCGATCTGAAAGGCGGAGTACGTGAAGACACTGATCCCGCAGACGAGATAGCCCATGATGAACAGCATGGCGGCCGGGTCGTCGTGCGGCACATCCTCGGATCCGACGGTGGTCAGCGTGATGACCGCGAGATAGGCCGACTGCAGCCAGGGCCGGTCCGTCAGAAAGTGAATGCCGACCGTTCCGACGGTGACGAGCGTCAGCAGCAACCCGACAATCAGCCCGAACCGTCGCATGCCAGGACCTTGTGGCTCCGTTCCGAGACGTGACCACGCTGCCGGCGACCGTCGGCGGCGCGAATGACGACTCCCGCACCGCGTGCAGCGTGATCCACAGGATCGCAGGATATCACGCCCCCCTGCACCCCGACACGGAGCGGCCGTTGGCGACGCCGTGTCAATGTTTCCAACCGACGGCCGGTTCTGACGCTGCCCTGCGGCGCGATCTCTCATGTCACCGAAACGGCGTCCAGCGTTTCGACTTTTCCGGCTCCGCCGGCTCAACGGGCTGCCGGCGCACGAACCGCATCAGGTCGGTCATGAGCGCCTCGGCGGAGACATACCGGCGACCCCGGTCCCGGGAGATGGCGCGGAGGATGATGGCCTCCAGATCGCGCGGCACTTCGCGGTTGATGCTCCGGGGCGTTGCGGGCGTTTCCGAGCGGATGCTCACGACCAGGCCGTCGCGGCTGCTCGCCTCGTACAAGGGTCGCAGCGTGCACAACTCGTAGAGCGTGACTCCGAGCGAATAGATGTCGCTGCGGCGATCGACAATGCCGTCGAGCTGTTCGGGGGCGAGGTAGCGGAGCGTGCCGGCCAGGTTGGGAGCGGTGCTTTCGAGCATCTGGTCGGTTTCGACGGCCAGCCCGAAGTCCGTCACCCAGACAGAGCCGCGGCAATCGACCAGCAGGTTCCCGGGCTTGATGTCGCGATGGAGGATGCCGCGGCTGTGCGAATACTGCAGTGCCTGCGCGACCTGGATGCCGATCCGGGCGAACTGCGTCCAGCCGTCGCGCCGGAGAATCCGGGCCTGCTGATCGGCGCTTGCCCGGGCAGGCGTGCGCGGGCGGTCCTCTCCCGCTGCTTCTCCCAGAAAAATCTGGCGCACCTGTTCGGCGCCGACCGATCCGGCCGGCTCACGGAGCAGCCGGATGATTTCATCGATGCCGATCCCCTCGACCAGGTGCATCACGTAGTAGGACCAGCCGTCTTCCTCGTCGTAGTGATACACCGGGACGATGTGTGGATGATGCAGGCTGGCGGCGGTTCGCGCCTCGCGTTCGAAATGTGCCCGCCATTGCGATGACCCGTCCGAGCGCCACGGCAGCACCTTGACCGCCACATGCCGCCCGGTGGGCGCCTGCTCCGCCTCGTAGACGATCCCCATGCCGCCCCGGCCGATCTCGCGCAGCATGCGGCAATCGCCCAGCCGTTCGAGCCGAAAGTCCTTGGGAATCTCCACCTTTCGCGGCGTCATTTCCTGCGTGGACTTGAGCTGCTCCATCGCCGCCACCATGGGCAGCAGCTCGCGCAGTTGGGCCGCCAGCGCGGGATGCCGCTGCACCAGCGCTTCGACGGACGGAGACCGCCCGTCGCGGAGGTCCTCCAGAAAACGCGAGATCAGCGTGTCCAGCAATTCCGGTCCCGCAGGACCGATCGCTTCGCGCCGCGGCATGCCGCGGATGTCAGCGTCGAACGCAGATGAATCGAACGGATAGGCCACGGAGAATCAAAACTGAGGATGTAAACTCGATACAAAGGCACTGAGCCACAAAGACGCACAAAGATTGGGCAGAGATCGGACGGCCGCCCGTAACGCTGTTCCTCTGCGCGTCTTCGTGACTCTGCGTCTTTGTGTCGATTCGTCTAAAGGATCAAGAGTTGCCGCCGATTCCGGGAATGGCCTTGATGATGTGCTGCAGTCGCGTCAATGCCCGCACGTACCGCGCGCTGGCCGCCTGCTCCGTCAGCCCGAGGGCATGCGCCGTCTCACGGTTGCTGAGTTCCTCGAAATGCCGCATCGCCAGCACTTCCCGATCCAGTTCTTCCATGGAACTCAGCGCGAACTCCAACTGCTCCGAAAGTTCTTTCCGCAGGGCCGCCTGGCTGGGCGACGTCAGGTGGCCGAACAGGTGCGACGAAATCGAGAAACTGGTCGCGTCGGCGCTCCAGCCCGCGTGCAGCGACTGCTCGCGCATCGGGTCGCGCCGCTGCACTCCCAGGTGCCGGCGATGAATCTCCGCCAGCGTCTGGCTGACGATCATGCGGAACCAGACAAACAGCCCCTCCGGCGCGTCCTGGATGACGTGCCCGATCCGGCGTTCGGCATTGAGGTACGCCTCCTGCAGCACGTCGTCCGCGTCGACCCGGCCGCGCAGTCGCGGATCGATCCGGAAGCTGACGATCCGCCAGAGGCGGTCGCGATGCGCGGCGAAGACAGCCGCGAGCGCTTCGCGGTCGCCATGCAGCACGCGGTCGATCAATGGTTCCAGCGACGGCTCACGCGGAGCGTCCCGCATCGGCGTCTCACTTGGGCCCTGGAGGTTCGCACGCGACCGGGGGTGTGCGGCCCCCACTCCGTCGCACACTGGCATCCTGACATTCTAACACCCCGGTTGCCGGTCGCTATCAGACTTTCGAATTTGTCGTTGGCGACGGAGATGGCAGTTGACCAATGGCAGGCCAACTTTCGGCCGAATTGCAGCATCGCCGCGGCACGGTTACGCTCACTGGTCTCACTCAGGAACCGCAACCATGCTTCGCACGATCCTCTGCTGCCTCGTTGGACTGACCGTCGCCGCCCAGTGCGCTGCGGCCGACCCGATTCGCGTTCTGATCGTCGACGGCCAGAACAATCACGACTGGGAACGGACGACGCCGTACCTGAAGCACGTGCTTGAACAGTCCGGCCGATTCCAGGTGTATGTCGCGACGACGCCGCCCCGGGGAGGATCGCCCGAACAGTGGAACGGCTTCCGGCCGATGTTCGCCGACTACGATGTCGTGCTGAGCAACTACAACGGCGAGACCTGGCCGGAGCATGCCCGCACGGCCTTTGAGGAGTTCGTCCGCAACGGCGGCGGGGTGGTCAACGTGCACGCGGCGAACAATCCATTTCCCGACTGGCCGGCGTTTAACGAGATGATCGGCCTGGCGTGGCGGCCGGCGGCGTTCGGCGACCGCGTGACAGTGAACGACGGCGGCGACGTCGTTCGTACGCCAGCTGGGGAAGGCCCCGATTCGGGTCACGGCGCGCAGCATCCCTACACGGTGGTCGTCCGGGATCGCGAGCACCCGGTCATGCACGGGCTGCCTCCCGAATGGATGCACCCGAAGGACGAGCTGTACCACGGACAGCGTGGGCCGGCCCTGAACATGAACATCCTCGCCACTTCATTTTCGGACGCCGCCAGCGGAGGGACCGGCACTCACGAGCCGATGGTCTGGTGGATTCCCTACGGGAAGGGCAAGGTCTTCACGACGCTGCTGGGCCATGTCGGCCGCGAGCAGTCGGAGGACACCTGGTCGCAGCGCTGCCGGGGGTTCCAGGCGATCGTCACCCGCGCCTGCGAGTGGGTCGCGACGGACGCTGTGACCATTCCGCTGCCGGCCGAGCTGCCGACGGCCGAGCAGGTGAGCCTGGCGCCGTGACGTCCGAGACGAAATTCACCGCGGAGTTCGCAGAGAACGCAGAGACGAAGCAATTGAATTCTGATTCGATTGTCGTGCGATCAATGATAAATGCCGAGTCTGGTTAAACGTCACTTCTGGATCGAACGAATCTTCTCTGCGATCTCCGCGCCTCTGCGGTGAATGATTTTCAAGTAATCCGCAGCACGTTCTTGACCTGATGCCCGGAGCGCCACACGTCGTCCAGGAATGCGTCGAGGTCTCCCTCGGCGACGCGCACCACGCAGACCGGCGTCTCATGGTGCAGGGACGTGTTCAGGCTGATGACCCGCACTTTTCGCGGGACCGACAGCCGGTGCATCACGTCGAAAATGTCCTCCCCCTGCGCGACGCTGAACGTGATCCGCGCGCTGCCGCTCGGTGACTTCAGCATTTCCACGAATGCACGGAAAATGTCCGATTCCGTGATGATTCCAACCAGCAGTCCTTTTTCCACCACGGGAATGCCGCCGATCTTGTGATCGGACATTGTCTGAGCAGCTTCTTCAATCGGAGCGTCCGGCGTCGTGGTGATGGGGTGATGCTTCATCACGTCCGACACGGAAATGTCGGACTGCAGGTTCTCGAGGGCCATCACTCCCAGCGGGTTGACATGTACCGGCGATGCGCGGAACAGGTCCCGGGATGTCACAATCCCGACGACGTGCGGGCCGTCGGCGCGCCGTTCCACCACAGGAAGACGGCGGATGTGCCGGGCGATCATCAGGCTGGCGGCCGCGCCGATGGATTCCCCGGGCTCGATGCTCGCGACGCCGCGCGTCATGCACATGCCGACGTTCATCGGTTGAGTCCTCCTGACGGCCGGTCCGCTGCGTCGAGTATCGGCCGGTTGCGTCGAATGGAAATGGCGACAACGTCGTGGAGCGGAGGAGAGTATATCTCGGCCGGACTTCGAACGCCTGCCCCAGCTGTTGATGTCAGCTGAGAGACGTGTCGAATATAGAGCGCTCCGTGACGGTCGCGGCGAGTAACGGGGCTGCCCCATGCACATCCTTGAATCTGCGTCGATCCGCTGAATCCGCGTCCATCCGCGTTCTATTCTTCGTCCGCAGCATTTGCCCGGAAGCAACCGCTCCGATATCGTTCCCGTGGACATTGGACACATGCGAACGGGAGGAACCGTGGCGGAGAAAGTCGTCATTATCGGATCGGGACCGGCCGGTTGGGCCGCCGCCATCTACGCGTCGCGCGCTTCGCTGCAGCCGCTGCTCTACGAAGGGCTGTCGAGCAAGGAAAACACCGACATCGGCCGGCCCCCCTTCGGGCAGTTGTTCCTGACGACCGAAGTCGAGAACTACCCCGGCTTCCCGGCCGGCGACATGTCGGCCTACCTGCAGAACTCGGTCAAGGGTTCCCTGCAATACCTGCTGCCGCCGCATTCCGGGCATGGTGTCAGCGGGCCGGAGCTGATGGTGCTGATGAAGCAGCAGGCGCTGAACTTCGGCACGCGCGTCATCGGCGAAGACGTCGCCTCCGTCGATTTCTCCAAGCGGCCGTTTACGCTGAACATCAGCAATGGCGAGAAGGTCGAGGCGCAGTCGGTGATCGTCGCAACCGGCGCGCGGGCCAACTATCTCGGCCTGCCGTCCGAGCGTGCTTTCCTCAATCGCGGAGTTTCGGCGTGTGCCGTCTGCGATGGTGCGCTGCCCCGCTTCCGCGATCAGCCGCTGGTCGTCGTCGGCGGCGGCGACAGCGCCATGGAGGAGTCGGATTATCTCAGCAAATTTGCCTCGAAGGTCTACATCGTGCATCGCCGCAATGAGTTCCGCGCGAGCAAGATCATGGCGGACCGCGCCCTCAAGAACCCCAAGATCGACGTCAAATGGAGCACGACCGTCGACGAAGTCCTCGGCAATGAGGACGACGGAGTGACGGGCGTCCGCGTTCGCTGCGCGAAAACCGACAAGGTCGAAGAAATTCCGGCGGCCGGTTATTTCGCCGCCATCGGACACACGCCGAACACCGACTTCCTGGCCGGCCAGCTCACGCTGACCGACAAGAAGTACGTCGTCTGGACCACGCCGTTCCGCACGAATACCAGCGTGGAGGGGGTCTTTGCGGCTGGCGATGTCGCCGACGACTACTACCGGCAGGCGATCACGGCCGCCGGCAGCGGGTGCCAGTCGGCCCTGGACTGCGAACGCTGGCTCTCCGCCCAGGGGCTGCACTGAGCAGGCGTCCGAGGCCAGACGTCGGAAACCAGATCGGCTCCCTCCGACGCTTGCGGTTTCGCGCCCGCTGTTGCCGCACTCCCCGCCGGGGTATCATCGCCAGCGAGTGATTGGCATCGACCCGGCAGGATACCCCCATGCTGCGATTCCTTGCGGTGCTGTGTGTGAGTTTCGCTTCGACCCTGGTCGCATCCGCGTCCCCGGTCGCGACAGTCGCTGAGGGCTTCATCGTCGAACAGGTCGCCGACGAGCCACTGGTCCATCATCCGATGATGGGCTCCTTCGACGATCGCGGGCGGCTCTATGTCTGCGAAAGCGCCGGCACCAATCGGCCAGCGGCTGAACTCGTCGCCGATCCGCAGGACCAGATCCGCATCCTCACCGACGCCGATGGTGACGGCCACTTCGACACGTCCACGGTCTTTGCCGACAAGCTCGTCTTTCCGCAGGGCTGCCTGTGGTATCGCGGCGCGGTGTACACCTGCAGTTCGCCGTACCTGTGGAAGCTTGAAGACACCGACGGCGACGACATCTGCGACAAGCGGACCGTGCTCGTCAAATCGTTCGGATTCAGCGGCAATGCGGCCGACATTCACGGCCCGTTTCTCGGTCCCGACGGTCGCTTCTACTGGTGCGACGGGCGTCACGGACATGAGATCCGCGACCTCGGGGAAGGAGAGTTCGGCGGCGAGGACACCGT
>JAEUIG010000667.1 GCA_016795125.1 Planctomycetaceae bacterium
ATGTCGGATGCACTCGGCCTCCCGCGTGTCCGGCATGTCCCCGCCTGGATGGCGGGTCTGCTGTTCGGGTTCCCCATGGTCGAAGCCCTGTGCGCCTCGGTGAGGATCAACAACGAATCGATCAAGCGCGAACTGAGATGGAAACCCCGCTACGGCACATTCGACGAGGGGCTGCCAAAGACTCTGCCGGGACTGCAGGCGTGAATGCGTCGGTGGCATTCCCCCGGGGCAGCCGCGTGTGGCACGCCCATCCCGTTGGCCTGGGCGTCTCGCACGCCACCAAACGGCCCGCTTGTTGAAAGGCAGTTGCAAAGAACGGCTGATCGTCTGAGAATCGTCACTCGGTTCGCGTTCGGAAATCCCTGCCGGCGCGCGTGCGCGTGTACTTTCAAGAAATGCCCGGCGCTCCCGCCATTCTCCGTTTCGCGCAACCGGGCGACGCCCGAGCCGTTGCCCGCGTGCAGGTCGAAACGTGGCGGGCCGCCTATCGCGGCATCGTATCGGACCAGTTTCTGGACGCATTCTCCATCGAGGACCGGGCCATTCGCTGGGATGAACTGCTGCGTCAGCCCGAACAGCACCTGCTGGTCGCCGAAACGACAGGACAGGGCGTCATCGGCTTTGCCGGCTTCGGTCCCGAACGGACCGGCCATCCCGAGTTCACCGGCGAGTTGTACAGCCTCTACGTCCTGCCCGCGTTCCAGGGAACGGGACTTGGCCGACAGTTCGTGTCCGCTGTTGCGAAGTGGCTGCTGGATCACCAGTATCCAACAATGCTCGTCTGGACGCTGGCCGACAATCCTTCCCGCGGGTTCTATGAACACCTGGGCGGACAACGTGTCGTACAGCAGCAGATCGAAATCGGCGGCCGGCTGCTCGACGAAGTGGCCTACGGCTGGTCCGAACTGAAGTCACTCAGCAACAACGCCTCTCGGTCGCGGAACTTTGCGTTAAGGACATCCATGCTGCATTACGATGCTGACGATCACTGGGCGCAGGTGCCCGATGGTTGGACCTGGGAAGAGGTCACCGCCACGGCGGTTGATTCGCGCGACCGCGTGTTCGTGTTCAACCGAGGCGAACACCCGGTGATGATCTTTAATCGGGACGGGTCGTTCGTCGCCGCCTGGGGAGAAGGCCAGTTCGCGCGGCCGCATGGAATCACGATAGGTCCCGACGACAGCGTATATTGCACGGACGATCTCGATCACACGGTGCGCAAGTTCACGCCGGACGGAGAACTGCTCCTCACGCTCGGGACCAGCGGCAAGCCGGCCGACACGGGGGCGACGAGCATCGATTACCGGTCGATCCGCCGGGCCGGGCCGCCGTTTTACTTTCCGACGAACGTGGCGCTCGGAGCCAACGGTGACATCTTCGTCTCGGACGGCTACGGCAACGCGCGCGTGCATCGGTTCTCTGCCGACGGCAACCTGCTGAGATCGTGGGGCGAGCCGGGAGGCGGACCAGGACAGTTTCATGTCCCGCACGGAATCGCCGTCGCTCCGGACAGTTCGGTGTTCGTCGCCGACCGCGAGAACTGCCGCATTCAGATCTTCTCACCGGATGGAGAGTTTCTCACCGAACGGACCGACATCGCCCGGCCGTGTCAGGTGGCGTTTGATGCCGAGGGCCGATTGTTTGTCGCAGAACTGGGATACAAATCCGGAATGTGGCCCGGCACAACAGCGCCGACTCCCGATGCGACCGGCGGCCGCGTCAGCGTGTTCGATCCCGGAGGCAACCTGCTCGCCCGCTGGGGAGGCGGCATGAACCCGACGGCGCCGGGGGACTTCTACGCCCCGCACGACATCAGCATCGATTCGCACGGCGACCTGTACGTCTCGGAGGTCGTCTGGTCGGCCGGCGCGAAACGCGGCCTGGTCGATCCGACGTGCCACAGCTTGCAGAAGTTCGTGGCCAGGGGTTAGGAATTAGGAGATAGGAGTTAGGAGAAGCAAGTACGATCTCCGGCTTTGACCATTGCCAATTGACCATTGACGATTGACTCTCGCTCATGCGTGCGTGGCGATTCTACAACTTTGGCGATTTCCGGCTCGAAGATGTCCCTTTGCCGGCGGTGCGGCCGCGGCATGTGCTGGTTGAGCCGCTGGTGGTGCAACCCAGCGTAACCGAGGCGCAGCTGGCCTTCGGTATTCGCACGCTGGCGTATGACCGGGTGAAGCGGCGGCTGGAGGCTGACGCGCCGCTGCAACTCTTCGGCCACGAGTTCAGCGCGCGGATCGTCGAGGTCGGTCCGGGCGTGACGCGGTTCAAGGTCGGTGATCGAGTCGCAGCGCGGGCGAAGCTGCCGTGCGAGGAGTGCAACCTGTGCCTGTCCGATCGCAGCGCGCTGTGCCGCAAGGGTCCAGTGATCGGGTTCGATCAGCCAGGTTGCTTCAGCGAAGTGGCTCTGCTGCCGGAGATTGCGCTGGTCAAGCTCGATGACGCGATCTCCGACAGCGAAGGGGCGTGTCTGCAGTCGCTGAGCGACAGCATCGCGGCGGTGGAAACGGCCGGAATTCACATCGGCGATTCGGTGGTGATCTTCGGTCAGGGGAGCATGGGGCTGGAATGCCTGCAGATTGCGCGGATCAGCGGCGCGGGGAAGCTGATCACCGTCGACGTGCGCGACGAATCGTGCCGGATGTCGAAGGAACTCGGCGCGGACTATGCCATCAACGCGAAAACGTGCGACGTCGTGGCGGCGATCCGCGATTTGACGGACGGCAACGGCGCGGACGTCGTGTTCGAATGCGCCGGCGGCAGCCCCAAGCAAGGACTCGCGGGCACTCAGACCCTACGGCAGGCGATCGACTCGGCACGCTCGGGAGGCAAACTGATCGGCGTCTCGTGGTTCGGCAGCCCGCTGGAACTGGACGTCGACCTGCTGCGTGAGCGCAGCCTGCGCTACCTGTTCCCGGACATCAGCACACAGGCCCACCTGGAGCACACCGTCCGGCTCACGGCATCGGGACGCGTGAATCTCCAACCGACGATCACGCACGTCCTTCAGGGGATCGAATCCGTCGCGCAGGCCTTCGAGATCACGGCGAACAAAGGGAAGTACGCGGCGATCAATCCGGCGCAGGTGGTGATGCGGTAAGCGGCGACCTTGAACGGCGGGGCTTATCCCCGCCGTACGACTGCGGAGTGATTGGACGAACAAGATCACGAGCCGTCGACTATGAGCGCTTCCATTGTGGCTGAAGTGCCGGAGACACCGAAGCGGCGCCGGTGGCGACTCGGGTTGGCTTGGACAGCGTTGTTCGTGATCGTGCTATTGATCGCCGCCGACGGTTATCGGCGTCACC
>JAEUIG010000669.1 GCA_016795125.1 Planctomycetaceae bacterium
CGGTCGAGGTTCGGCGTGATGGTCTGCGTGTTGCCGTCCAGGAATCCGACCCAGTCGTTGAGGTCGTCGACGGCAATGAACAACACATTGGGCCGGGACTTGTCGGCGGCGTGCAATATCGAACCTGCCGCCAGGAGCAGCACGGCGACAACCCACGGAAAGCGGTGAATTTTCATGTCATTCGCTCGAGATGAATTCGGACGGGTGCGTCGATCTGTTGCAGCAGTTTTCGTCAGGGCTGACTGGTCAACGGAATGCCGATGGTATTGCTCTCGGGGAGCACGGTGACTTGCCTGGTTCTTTGGCATCGCGGCGCGGGACTCTATTGGGCGCCAACGGTGCATCGTCATCATGGTTCTCTTCCGGGGCCATCCGCGCGCTGGCCTCGACCGTGCAGGGCCCGACTTCGGCCCCGTTCTCCTCGCGCGAATCGATGAGCGTATCGTACTCCTCGCTGTCCGTAACGCCGAATGACGGGCGGCCAGAGGTTTCGCGACAAAGCTCTTGGTCCATCACTTTGACGGCATTCCCATCGACAGGTCCCATTCGCGTGACGATGGCCGTCGTGAGTGGCGCAGAGATTTGACCCTCGGCCCGAGCAAACCAGCCAACACCGCAAGTCCTTTCACAAAAGAGACTTGCACGCCACAACACAGAGGCCCGCACGATTCTTGACTTGAACTGCGGGCGCGAACCGCAACCATTCGGCCGTTGTCAACCGGGTGACGAAAGGTGACGTTCGACCGTGATCCCGGAGGCTCGCGCCGCCCCGGAATTCTGGCCGGTCGGACACGGCACTTCGGGCCAGGATGGATTGAGCGATGCACGGGGAGCTGAACGACAACTCACAATCCGGCGGCAAACGCCGCGAACAACTGGTGCTCCTGATCCTGGCGGCCGTCCAGTTTACGACGATCGTCGACTTCATGATCGTCATGCCGCTCGGACCGCAGCTCATGCGGACCCTGCACATTACCCCGGCACAGTTCGGCCTGATTGTCTCATCGTACACGTTTGCAGCCGGTGCGGCCGGACTCGTGGCGTCCTCCATCGTCGATCGCTTCGCACGGCGGACGGCGTTCCTGGTCCTGTACGTCGGGTTCCTGCTCGGCACGCTCGCCTGCGGACTGGCGCCGACCTACCACATGCTGGTCCTCGCCCGCGTTGCCACCGGAGCCTGCGGCGGAATCCTCGGCGGCCTGGCGATGGCAATCATCGGGGACGTCTTTCCCGAAGAGCGGCGCGGCCGCGCGACCGGTTCACTGATGACCGG
Organism: Planctomycetaceae bacterium; assembly: GCA_016795125.1. Classification (GTDB taxonomy): domain Bacteria; phylum Planctomycetota; class Planctomycetia; order Planctomycetales; family Planctomycetaceae; genus JAEUIG01. The sequence goes on from JAEUIG010000669.1 coordinate 1,274, forward strand.
ATTCGCCCTCGCGTCGGTGGCCGGCGTTCCCGCCGGGCTGTACTTCGGCACCAACTTCGGCTGGCACGTGCCGTTTATCGTGCTGGCGATCGGCGGCGTCGCCGTGCTGTTCCTGGTCCCGTTCGCATTGCCGAAACTCGACGAGCACGTCGGCCGATCTCACGAGCATCCGCTGCGCTCGCTCGTGGAAACATTCTCCGAGCCGAACCATCTCAACGCCTTCGCGCTGATCGTGACCTTGATGATCGGCAGCTTCACGGTGTTCCCGTATCTCAGCGCGTACCTCGTATCCAATGTCGGGATGACGGAGGATCAGTTGCCGCTGATCTACATCGCCGGCGGCGTACTGACGCTGTTCGCTTCGCCGGTCGTCGGCCGCCTGGCGGACCGGCACGGAAAGCTGCGCGTGTATCGCATGGTTGTGCCGCTGTCGGCCTTGATGCTGCTGACGATGACGCACCTGCCGCGCGTGCCCGTCGCCCTCGCCGTATTGCTGTTCGGCGCGATGATGGTGGCCAACGTCGGGCGCATGATCCCGGCGATGGCGATGGTCACCAGCAGCGTCGAGCCGCGGCGGCGCGGCGGTTTCCTGAGCGCGAACTCGTCCGTGCAGCACATGGCGAGCGGACTGGGCGCTTACCTCGGTGGTGCCATCGTCACGCAGTCAGCGGACGGCCGGATCGGGCACTTCGGCACGGTCGGCTGGATCGCGGCATTTGCGACTCTGTGCAGCCTGTGGCTGGCGGGACGCGTGCGACTGGTTGACGAACGCGGCCCCTCGGCCGAGGCGATCAGCCTCGCCGCAGCGGCGGAAGCGGAGGTTGACGCCGGCGAGCCGATACTCGCGACGTGCAGCGGCACGTCGCACGCGGCAGTCGACCTGAAGTCCTCCGGCTGACTGCCCTACTGACGACGACATACGGGCCGCCAAATAACCACCAGATCAGGATAAGAACCACAAAGACACGAAGGACACAAAGAACCTTAATTGAGCCAGTTCTTTGTGTCCTTCGTGTCTTTGTGGTTTATTAAATCCTGGCGGGCCGACGAGTTCTGGCTCAATAATTCTCTGACGTCATACCGTGGATTACGCCGGTCCGACCCCGGATTGCATCACCTTGAAATTCCGGTAGAATACGGCCATCCTGCCTGCAGCGGATCGGCGGTCGCCGGGCACCGCAGGTGGATACCGCTTTCGCGGCCGCGCCGGTGCGCGATTTCCTGAAGGCCCACTCGCCGATGCTGCGCGCAGCATGCACGCCAGTCATCGCGGTTCGGGCCGCTGCCGCGCTCCTGCTGCTGCCGCAAGCACTTCGCAGCGATCGTGCGCCGCTGGGGCGCCCCGATCGATGACTCGAGCACGGACATGCTGCGCACGCGCCGCCTGTCCGGGGAGCTGACCAATGGCCCGACAGTCCAAGGATCTGTTCGACGACAGCACGATGACGTTCGGAGAGCACCTCGAGGCTCTCCGCATCCATCTGTTCAAGGCCCTGGTCGGCCTGATCATCGCCGTCGGCGTCTGCCTGTACTACGGCGAGTCGATCGTCGCCTTCGTCCGCAAGCCCATCGACAGTGCGCTGAATCAGTATTCGCGGGACAAGCGCAACCAGAAGCTCGATGTCCAGAACGTCGAGACGATGAGCTTCAGCGGCTGGTGGGACGAGTTCTGGACCACAATCGCGGGCGGCGAACCGGAGCCGGCTCCGCCGGCCGATGGTGACGTAACTGCAGAACCGCTGCAGCAGGCCTCGGTCCGCGTCGCCGTGACCGCCTTCGATCTGCTGACCGCCCTCCATCAGGCCCTTCCGGAAACCCATCCGGATGCGCCGGCCGAGAGCACTAAAGAAACCTTGCTGCACCTCACGCTGGCTGCTCCCGAGTTCGCGCAGTTTCGCGTCATGGCCGATCAGTCGCTCGAGCCAGTCACGTTCAACGTGCAGGAAGCCTTCATGACCTACCTGAAGGTGGCCCTCATCGCGAGCCTGATCGTCGCCAGCCCGTGGATCTTCTATCAGTTGTGGCTGTTCATCGCCGCCGGCCTGTATCAGCACGAACGCAAGTTCGTGTACATCTACGGCACGATGAGCCTCGTGTTGTTCCTTGTGGGCGCGGCGTTCTGCTTCTACGCCGTGTTTCCCTTCGTCCTCAAATTCCTGCTGGCATTTAACGCCCGGATCGGCGTCACTCCGCAGATCCGGCTCTCGGAGTGGATCAGCTTTGCCGTGATCCTGCCGCTGATGTTCGGCATCAGCTTCCAGTTGCCGCTGGTGATGAAGTTCCTGACGGCCATCTCGCTGTTCAATGTCGAGGTCTACCGCACCAAGCGGCGGCTGGCGATCCTGGTCATTGCTTTTCTGTCAATGGTGCTCACTCCGGCCGACCCCTTCAGCATGCTGCTGATGATGATCCCGCTGCTGCTGCTCTATGAATTCGGCATCCTGCTATGTCAGTACACCGGCCGGCAGAATCCATTCGCCGGCGCGGAAACATGATCTCGCGATCGAGGGCAACTCTTCCTCCCTCTCCCCCGAGAGAAGCATTGAACTCAGCGCGAACGCCAATCGGGGGAGAGGGCCGGGTTGAGGGGCCCACAGCACGCGCGCTGCGTGTGCACGATGGGCGCTGCTGCAAAACCGATTCGCGCGGCAGACGCGCTCACCGTTTCGCCCCCCTCCCCGGCCCTCCCTCCGAAAAGCGGGGGGAGGGAGGAATGTTGCGCGCCATCAACCGGGGGTATCGCTCCGCTCGCCTATTCGGCGAGTTGCGCTCAACCCCCGGCTACCATCTGCGACCCCGTTGGGGTCGTGCTGCCTGCAGCGCGGAGACTGCAATCCGCGCGAGTCGATTCACGAAAGCAACAGTCCGAGTGCCGAACAGAATCGGACGAGAGCGTCGGGGTGACGGGCTCAAAGCCAGCGACGCGGCAAGACAACGTCGCGTTCCAGACGCTGCGACGCATTCCAACGAGCGCGTCCGGCCCGGTTTTGAGATAGACTTCGCATGGATGCCGAACTCTCCGCGCGTCCGGTCGCCGGCAACGCTCGGCGCCGTCCCAGGTCATTCTGATGTCGCAGCGCTCCATGCCCGCCGAAGTGCTTCGCCTGCAACAGTCGCACCAACGGACCGCCAACTGGCAGCGCTGGGGACCCTACCTCTCGGATCGGCAATGGGGCACCGTCCGCGAGGACTATTCGGAATCCGGCGACGCCTGGAACTATTTCCCCCACGACCATGCGCGCAGCCGCGCCTACCGCTGGGGGGAGGATGGCCTGCTTGGCATCTGCGATCGCGAATGCCGGCTGTGCTTCGCGCTGGCGCTGTGGAACGGAAAGGACCCGATCCTCAAAGAACGCCTGTTCGGCCTGACCGGTCCCGAAGGCAACCATGGCGAAGACGTGAAGGAGTCGTACTTCTACCTCGATTCCACGCCCACGCACTCCTACATGAAGGCCCTCTATAAGTATCCGCAGGCGGAATACCCGTACGATCGGCTGGTGGCGGAAAGCCAGCGCCGCACCCGGCACGATCCCGAGTTTGAACTGGCCGATTCAGGCGTGTTCGACGACAGCCGCTACTTCGATGTGTTCGTCGAGTATGCGAAGGCAGCGCCGGACGACATCCTCATCCGCATCACGATCGCCAATCGCGGCGACCAGGCTGCCACGCTGCATCTGCTCCCCACGTTATGGTTCCGCAATACCTGGTCCTGGGGCTGCACGCACGAAGGCTGCGAGCGCAAACCCTCGATCGAAATGGAATCGGACGGCGCCCTGAGCGCCGAACACCCCACGCTGGGCGACTTCCGTCTGTTCTTCGAAGGCAACCCGGATGGCACGCCGCCCCCGGTTCTCTTCACCGAGAACGAAACGAACGGGCAGCGCCTGTTCGAAGAGGAGAACGGCAGCCATCCCTGCAAGGACGCCTTCCACGACGTGGTGATCGGCGGCAATTCGGCCGCCGCTGCCACGCACGGTCGCGGAACCAAGGCAGCGCCGCACTACGTGCTGCAGCTGCCGGCGCAGGGGACGGCCGTCGTGCGATTGCGGCTGTGCGCCGTTGAACCGGAAATGTCGGCCCCGTTCGGCAAGCGGTTTGACGAGACGTTCGCCCGGCGGATCCTTGAGGCCGACGCATTCTACGACGCCAAGCTGCCGGCGACGGCGAATGCGCACGAACGCTCGGTGTCGCGACAGGCGTACGCAGGGCTGCTGTGGACCAAGCAGTTCTACCACTACTCGGTGCAGAACTGGCTGGACGGCGACCCCGAACAGCCGCCCCCTCCCTCCGAACGACGCCGGGGACGCAACCACGACTGGACGCATCTGTTCAATCGGGACGTCATCTCGATGCCGGACAAGTGGGAATACCCGTGGTATGCGGCCTGGGACCTTGCGTTCCACATGATCCCGATGGCCACGGTCGATCCCGAGTTCGCGAAGTCCCAGCTGCTGCTGATGCTGCGCGAATGGTACATGCATCCCAACGGGCAGATTCCCGCTTACGAGTACCAGTTCGGCGACGTCAATCCCCCGGTGCATGCCTGGGCCTGCTGGCGCGTCTACAAGATGACCGGCCGGCGTGGGTCGCGCGATCGGGATTTCCTCGCACGGGCCTTCCAGAAGCTGCTCATCAACTTTACCTGGTGGGTCAACCGCAAGGACGTCAACGGCAAGCACCTGTTCGCAGGCGGATTCCTCGGACTGGACAACATCGGCGTGTTCGACCGTTCGCGCCCCCTGCCGGACGGCGGCCATCTCGAGCAGGCCGACGGCACGGCCTGGATGGCGTTCTACTGCACGACGATGCTGTCCATCGCGCTCGAACTCGCGCACGGCGACCCGGCGTACGAAGACGTGGCCTCCAAGTTCTTTGAGCATTTCGTGGCCATCGCCGACGCGATGAACTGTCTCGGCGGCAACGGACTGTGGGACGACCACGACGGCTTCTACTACGACCAGCTGCAGGTCGACGGTGAAACGCACCCGCTGAAAATCCGCTCCATTGTCGGACTGATTCCGCTGTTCGCCGCGGAAGTGCTGGACGACGAGGTGTTGCACGAACTCCCCGGCTTCCGCAAGCGCATGGACTGGTTCCTGACGCACCGCCGTGACCTGTCGCGGCACGTCTCGTACCTGGAACACGAGCACGACGGGCTGCAGCAGCATGTGCATCGCCTGCTGGCGATTCCCTCCCGCGAACGCCTGCAACGGGCGCTGCAGTACGCCCTCGATGAGCGAGAGTTCCTGTCGCCGTATGGCATCCGGGCGCTGTCGCGCGTGCACCTCGAGCAACCGTTCCAGTGCGATGCGGGGGGGGTCGTAGAGCGGGTCCAATACGTGCCGGGCGAATCGACGTCCAGCATGTTCGGCGGGAATTCGAACTGGCGCGGGCCCGTCTGGTTTCCGGTCAACTATCTGCTCATCGAAGCATTGGAACGATACCACCTGTTCTACGGCGAAGATTTCCAGGTCGAATGTCCAACCGGATCGGGCGTCTGGATGACGCTCGACAAGGTCGCCCTGGAGCTGGGACGGCGGCTGGCCGCGCTGTTCCTGCCCGACGATCAGGGACGCCGCCCCTGCCACGGCGACGACTCGAGATTCCAGGACGACCCGCACTGGCGCGACCTCGCGCTGTTCTACGAGTACTTCCACGGCGACAACGGCCGCGGCCTCGGCGCCAGCCACCAGACCGGCTGGACCGCCCTCGTCACCCGCCTGCTCGGCACCAAAGTCAGCAACCTCAGCCTGCGCAGCGAACCCGATCTGTCAAACTACGCGGCGACCCTGCGCGGGTGACGGTTCTCACTGAATGCCGGCAAGTGCAGCGTGCGCCCCATGCTCACGAGCACCGCTTGCCCGGCCGAAGGAGTGGCGCATGAGACAATAGCGCCATCCAACGGCCAGTCATCGAGTGGCACTTCAAAGAAGCAGCCCGGCTGCACAGGCAACCGGGCTGATCGATCATTCAGGTTGTTGAAGTGGTTCAGACGCCGACGAGTTCGGCATCCGCACCTGACGGAGCGCCCAGCGGAATCTCCTGGCCGTCCGGATACAGCGACTCCACGAACCCGCGCAGGTGTTCCGCACGCGTGTGGTGCTGGAGTTTCCGCAGCGCCTTGGATTCGATCTGCCGGATGCGCTCGCGGGTCACTTTGAAGATGCGACCGGTCTCTTCCAGGGTGTAGCTGTAACCGTCGCCCAGGCCGTAGCGGAGCTTGATGATCTCGCGCTCGCGGTACGTCAGGCTCTTGAGGACATGGTTGATCTTGTCCCGCAGCATCTGGTGCATGGCCGAGTCGGCCGGCGTCCCTTCGCTGCCGTCCTGCAGAAAGTCCCCGTAGCTCGAGTCCTCGCTCTCGCCGACTGGCGTATCGAGGCTGATCGGGTGCTTCCAGGTCTTCATGATCCGTTCCGTCTCCTCGACGGACAGGCCGACTTCCTTGGCGAGTTCCTCGGTCGTCGGTTCGCGGCCGGTCTGCTGGCGAATCTGCTCGCTCTTGGCCTTGAGCGTGGAGATGCTCTGGAACATGTGCACCGGGATACGGATCGTCCGGGC
>JAEUIG010000702.1 GCA_016795125.1 Planctomycetaceae bacterium
GAGCTTCGCGCCGGCGCTGCCAAGGTCGACATTTCGCATCCCGATCAGCCGGTCAGCGGGACGATGTACTCACGGGCAATCGTTCTCACCGATGGCGAGACGACCGTCGCCCTGATCGGGATGGATGTCGTGTCCATCGGCCAGATCGGCTACATCAAGGACGACTTTCTCCCGAAACTGCGGCAGCGGATTGAGGCCGAACTGCACATCCAGCCGCAGCATGTGCTGGTCAACGCCAGCCACTGCCACGGGATTCCCGCGCCGGATACGCTGGACCGCACGTTCGCAGCGGTGAAGGCGGCCAGCGAGAAGCTGGTGGCGGTCCGCGCCGGCGTGGGGACCGGGCACGAGGACCGCGTCTCTGAAAACCGCCGACTCAAGCTGAAAAGCGGCGGCGAGGCCGACGTGCGGCATGCGTACTCCCTGCCGCCGGACGAAGAGGTCGCCGAAGCCGGCCCGATCGATCCGCAGATCGGGATTCTGAAACTGGATGCCCTCGACGGCCGCAACGTGGCGGTCGTTTACAACTTCGCCTGCCATCCGATCCAGGGGATGCCGGGAGGTCCCAATACGGCCGACATGACCGGCTTTGCCTCGCAGGTCATCGAAGACAACCTCGACGAGGGTTCCATCGCGCTGTTCGTGCAGGGATGCGGCGGCGACATCAACCCCATTTACTACAAGGATGTCGACCATCCGCGCAGCGCTGAAATGCTCGGGAACGTCCTCGGGCTCAGCACGCTCAAGGGCGTGCATGCAATCGAGACGAGCAGCGACGACCGGTTCGCGATCTTCAACGAAACCATCGCGATTCCGCGCGAGGACCTGGCGCCGAAAATCGTCGAGATCGAGGCCGAACAGCTGCGGCTGGCGCAGTCGCTTGGCGGGACGAGCCTCAATCTCAAGACGTTCATGTCGCTGGCGTCCAAGTACGGCGAGGCGCCGGAGTTCCCCTCGTACTATTCGCACCTGTACATGCATGAAGAGATGCTGGGACGCAGCGACACCCGCAGCCTGGACGAGCAGAACCGCCGCAACATGCAGGCCTACATCCAGAACGTCAACACGATGGAAGCGCTGACGCGGGTCAACACGAACCTCGCATTGCTGAAAATGCACCACGCGCAGAACGTCGCGGCCGGCAGCCGGACGATTGACGTGGAGGTGTGCGGACTGCGGGTCGGCGATTTTAAACTGGTGACATTCCCCGGCGAGTTGACCGTGCGGATCGGGCTGGGGATCAAGCAGCGGGCGCCGCAGCCGAACACGTTCGTCGCCGGTTACACCAACGGCTATATCTACTATTGCCCGACGGTCGAGCAACTCGAGAACCGCGGCTACGCCCAGGAAGACAGCGACTGCATCCTGGCCCCCGAATGGCAGGAACAGTTCGAGACCCACGTCGCCGGATTGCTCGAACGCCTGTAAGTTTCGACACAAAGTCGCAGAGTCACTGAGACGCGCAAAGGAAGGGCATGAGCTTTTCCTTTGTGCGTCTTTGTGGCTTCGTGTCTTTGTGTCAAACCTGCTTCGGAAGTTATCGGTCAAAGTCCGACGGCAACTCCAGCGACCAGATTTCGTTGTTGAGCGGTTTGGCGTGGCCGCCGGCGATCCAGAGCTTGTCGCGGTGGACGTAGGCCGAGTGCTCGTGGCGCTCCTTCCAGATCACGTTCGACTTGAGTTCGTCCCAGTCGCGGCCATTCTTTGAGTACCACACGTCGCCGAGGTTCTCCCAGTTGTCGCCCACGCGGTGCGCGCCGCCGAGGACCCACATCCGGTCGCGGTACACGGCTGATGAGAACCAGATGCGGCCCGGCCACGAGGCGGCGCCGGTGCACTGCTCCCAATGCTCGCCGTCCTCGGTGACCCACACGTCGTTGAGCGCCTGGTAGTTCGGCACATAGTTGCCGCCGCCAAAGACGTACAGCTTGTCGCCGAGAACCGCGCATTGGTGATAGGCCCGCGGCGACCAGCCGGCGTGTTCGGTCACCAGCGTCCACGTCTTGCCGTCGGTGGAGGACCAGACGTCGTTCTTGAGGTTTGAATCGTCGCCGAAGTAGTAGTCCTCGAGGCCGCCCAGCACCCACATCTTCCCGCGGAACTCGGCGACGGCGGATGCAATCCGCGGCGACCAGCCGGCGTGCTCGGTGACTTTCTCCCAGGCGCTGCCGTCGGTCGACGACCACACGGCGTTGCTGGATGAGTGTCCCGGCAACCGGCCGTTGAACCAGCCCCCCATGAAGTACATCTTCCCGCCGAACGTCAGCGAAAACGCCAGGTCGCTGTGGCCCCAGCCGGGGTTCTGGTCGTCCGGTTGCAGGACGAGGTCCCACGTTTTGCCATCCGCCGAACTCCAGACATCGCGCGGCGCCGGTTTGTAGGAATCGAACCAGCCGCCGAAAATCCACATCCGGTCGTTGAACACCACTTCTCCCTGCGAGTCGCGGGACTGCCAGGCCGCGTCGCCGACTTTCACCCAGTCGGGACCGGGCGTCTGCGCGGAGCAGGGGAGTGCGGTGAAAAACGTGACGCATGCGGCGAGCCAGCGGACGAACTTCGGCATCCTTGATTGTCTCCCAGTTGAGGTCGGGCCGTTTTAGCACCGTGCGATTAATGGCAGTCTTTCCGACGCAGCGGCTCGGCGCGAGCCTCGCCCTCCCGGTTACGGTTCGGCAGGAGCCTCGCTCTGCCGGCCCGGAATCCGGGTTTTCGTTGAACCAATTCACTGCCGCCGGCGACTTCTGAGTTGCCGGGCGATTCACTCGGTAGACTCACGCGATCCCGTGCCCCGTTGCGGGGCGCGGTGAGGACGAGTGCATGGCCGGCGCCGATCATCCCACGACAGACTCGGAAGAGACTCTGCTGGTGCTCCTCGCTCAGTCGGGGGACCGCGGCGCCTTTCGCACGCTCGTGGATCGCTACGACCGGCGATTGTTGTACTTTGTGCGACGCATCGTCAACGAAGCCGAGGACTCGTATGACATCGTGCAGGCGGTGTGGATGCAGGTCCATCGCAAGCTGGGCTCGCTGCGGGCGCCGCAGGCATTCCGGGTCTGGATTTACCGCATCGCGCACGACCAGGCCGTTGTCGTGCTGCGGAAGCGCACGCGGCAGCCGATCGTTGTTGACGACACGCCGTTGGAAACCATCGCCGAT
>JAEUIG010000713.1 GCA_016795125.1 Planctomycetaceae bacterium
GCTGCTGTTCATCGGCGGCGGCCGCAATGGTCGCGAACCGCCGATCGGGCCTTCCGACCGTGTTGCCCAGGTCGCTCTGGCGACAGGCACCGTCTGCGTCGAACTGGGAATGGTCCCGAATCAGCCGCTGGTCTTTCACAACGATGGACATGAACGGGTCGAAGACGACCTGATCGGTTATACGCACGAGCAGTTTCTGGCGACCGGGGACGTGACCTGGCCGGTGCGGAACGCGATGGTCAAGAGCGCCGTGCGGGCGATGGACACCATCACGGCCGTCATGGCGTCTGAGGCCGGCGGCCGCAAGACCGTCAACAAGTTCGTGGTTGCGGGCGGTTCCAAGCGGGGCTGGACGACGTGGCTGACCGGCGCGGTCGATTCGCGGGTCGTCGCCATCGTGCCGATCGTGATCGATGTTCTCAACGTGCAGGAGTCGATGCAGCATCACTTTGGAGCGTATGGATTCTGGGCGCCGGCCGTCGGCGACTATGTGCAGCATCGGCTCATGGAGCGGATGGCGCACCCGCGCATGACGGAACTGTATGCCTTTGAAGATCCGTACTATTACCGGCACCGGCTCACCAAGCCCAAGCTGGTGCTCAATGCGTCGGGCGACCAGTTCTTTCTGCCGGACTCGTCGCAGTTCTACTGGAACGAACTGCAGGGGCCGAAGTGGCTGCGGTACGTGCCCAATGCGGATCACGGTCTCAACGGCACGGACGCGATGGAGACGCTGATTGCGTTCTACGCGCTCATCCTGCAGGGGAAGGAACCGCCGCAGTACAGTTGGACGGAAGAAAGCGACGGTTCATTCCGGGTGACGACCGCCCTCAAGCCGCAGGAAGTGCTGTTGTGGCAGGCGACGAATCCCGAGGCGCGCGACTTCCGTGTCGAGACGCTCGGCCGCAAGTACACCAGCACCGTCGTCGAAGCGGGTGCGGACGGCACCTACGTCGCCAATGTTGAGCAGCCGGAACAGGGATTCACGGCGTACTTCGTGGAGCTGACCTACGATGTCGGCGCTCCCGTGCCGCTCAAGCTGACGACGAACGTCCGCGTCGTGCCGGATGTCCTGCCGTACGCCACCAAGAATCCGGCGTTGCCGGCGACGCTCACGATCATCTGCACCGCCGCAGGTGATGCCGAGGCGCAGAAGCTGGTCGCAGACGGCGAGGCCTTTCTGGCGGAGCAGAAGTTCTCGCAGACGGATGTCATTACGAAGCAGTCCGGCGCCCGGTGTTACTTCAACATTGCTCCCACGAGCGAATGGGAGCCGATGGCTGAGCAGTTCGCCAAGTGGCTGAAGGAGCACGGCGGCGACCAGTTCCGGTTCCAGCTGGAATCGGGACCGGGCATCACCGCCAACTGACGGGCAACCACAACCTCGACTCTTGTCGCGAGCCGGGCAGCACCAGCGCCCGGCTCGCTGCATTTGATCGGCGTGCAGATCGTGACATCAAGCGGCAGTCAGTGCAGCGGATGAAAGCTCACCGCGTCGATCAGGACGACGCTGTCGGGAGGAGTGGTGATCGTCGCCGGGATGTCGCCGATGATCGTCGCCGGCGGAGTATGTTCGATGACCACCTCGGTCCATTCCGTGCCGATCTTAGCGCGCGCCTGTTTGTCCGCGATTTGCAGGACAATCTCGGTGGGAGCATCCGCTTTGAGGCGACAACGGAACTGATGCGGCGCCAGCGCCGTTGAGAGGATCGGCGGCAGCAGGGTCGTGCCGGGCTGCACGACGGCCGAGGCGCGGCCTGCATAGGCATCCGCGCTCACGTCGGGAACCCAGCGTGTCTGGCCGGACTGGGTATGCCGGGCGAGAAATGCGATCTGTGTTTCCTCGAATCCGCCCCACTCGGAGCAGCCGTCGTAGTCCGGGACACGAACCTCCGTTACGACTCCGAACGACGCCGGATCGACCAGCAGCAGCGGCGTTGAGCTGCGGTGGCCGCGCTTGTCGACGACCGCGCCGCTGATAAAGCACGGGTATCTTGCCGCCGGTATCTCGGCACGGCAGGAGTGTCCGTCGATGGTCGCCGGAATCGATTGCCAATACCGCCCGCGCCAGTTGCCCGTCGCGCCATAGCTGACGATCAGATCGGCGGAGACGGCGTCCCCATCGAAGTCCCAGCATGCCGTGATGCGCGACTCTTCGTGACTGACAGTCACGGGACTGACCGCGGGTGGGGGCGTGGCATCCTGCAAGTATGCGTCAAGCCAGGAGAAGATGAGTTCGTCGTGCAGCGTCGCCGGCAGCGCGTGGTCCCAGTTGGGCAGCAGCATGAGGTGTCTGGGGCCGGCGGCCCGTTCGTACGAATGCATTACGGCCGGCATCAGGTAAAAGACGTCGTTCGTGCCGGTGAACCAGGCGATCGGTGTGCGCTTCGTCGGCAGTCGCCAGGCGGGGTCGAGCGTTTGCCGCCAGCGTTCGCGTTCCGCGGGAGTTGGGGGTTCGCGGCCATTGCTGCTCGGACCGTCCCACCACGCATTGCCGAGATGCAGACCGCCGGTTCCGTACAGGCACGCTGCGACTTTCAGCCGCGAGTCGATGCCGGCCATCAGCGTCGTGAAAAAACCTCCCCAGGAACTGCCGGCCATGCCGATCCGCTCGGGATCGACTTCCGGCCGGGAGATAAGAAAGGAAACGGCTTTGAGCAGTGCGACGGCGCCGTGATAGATCGGCGCCTGCCGCGGATCATCGCCGACGAACAGGCCGGAGTTGATCGGGTAATCGCCGGTCGAGCGGTAACCGGGCTGGGGGAAGTCGATGCAGAGCACAACGTAGCCGCGCCGCGCCCCGAGTTCCGTGTACGCCGGGCTGGCCTGTCCCAGGCCACCGGGATTCCAGATGTACGCCGGGAAAGCGCGGGCGCCCTGCGGGTACGACAGGAACGCAAAGATTTCGACCTGTTTGTCGCCGTCGGTTTCCGAATGGAACCGCACCTGTTCCGTCACGATGCCGTCGTGCTCCGACCGTTCCAGCGTGCGCGCGTGGAGCGGCGTGGAGGTCAATGCGGGAACGTCGAAGATCGGATCAGGGACAAGTGGCCCGTCGGCCGCGCTCAGTGGTGCAGCACTCAAAAGAGCGGCAATCGCAGTCCAGTAAATCAAGCGACGCATAATGCGTTCCGAAACGAGGCCTGCTGATCCGCGACGCAGGGATGCGCCGCAACCGTCGTGCAAGTCAGCAGATCGTAGCCGGAAGCATGGTCGTCATGAATCCGCGGAGTACTCGGGCACGATCTCGCATGGTTCCAGTCCGGCGCCGGCTTCGGACGGATGCACGATGAAAATCCGGACCTCGCCAGTCTGGGGGACGTGCCTGAGATCGGTCATCAGGCATCCCCAATGGCCGGCGATCTCCGCATCGATCGCGACGTGTGCGGTGCCGATCACTTTGCCGTCGGCGACAAGGGCCAGCGCCAGTGGCTCCGCCTCCGGTGAATCGATCACCACTCCCTCCAGATACTGGCAGGTCGCCCCGTCGTCGATCAGGCCGGACCTGCGGCCGAGCATCACGCGAACGGCAATGCCGCGCGACGGCAGTTCTTCGAAGTCCGATACGGCGGCGCCGATCAATTCCGGGATTGGACCGAGCGGCCGCCAGAGCTGGTCGTCGCCCGTGCCCGAGCCGAACAGGTCCAGCATGTCGTCGAGTGCTTCGTGCTGTTCATGGAACTCTGCGCTGACGACGGTCGATCCGCCGGGGAATCCCAGAGACTTGCGAGACCTCGCGCGCATCGAACCGTCGAGCAGCGAATCCCCATCGACCGGGAGCGCCAGTTCCAGTTCGAGGGCCGCCGCAATCGTGGGCAGGACGTCGATGCTTTCCACATTCCGGTCGCTCACGGTTCCCGAGGTCTGGCCGGGCAGCTTGATCAGCAGCGGCACCGAAAGGATGTCAGCCAGGCTGTCGCCGTCCGGCAGTCGGCGTGAATGCCCGGCTCGAAACGAAACTCCGTGATCGCCGGCGACAACGATCAGCGTCTGGTCGAACAGGCCCGCCTGCTCCAGATGGTCGAGCACGATCCCCAGCCGGCGGTCCGTGTCGCCGAGTTGCAGCAGGTAGCGCTGCCACGCCTGTTGCACCAGGATTTCGTCGCCGGCCCAATGCTCGCCGAGGTATCCGGTGCCGGCGATGTGCATCTGGTCGATGTCGTCCTGGTGCAGGTACTTCTCGCCACTGGGCAGATAGGTCCACGGGCAGTGCGGCGACATGCAGTGCAGGACACACAACGCGCGTTCCGTCGATTGCGGGAGACAATTGAGAAAGTGGTTGAACTGGAGGTCGGTGTCACCGGCATCGCGGAAGACGCCGGCACGCATCTTCGTCAGATCGCGCAGGCGCTGGTTGACGCCGTGCCACACGTTGGGAATCGCCGGCAGGCCGAGCGACATGTCGGAGGGAGTCAACGCGTGCAGATAGACGATCAGCAGCGATTCCTGCATTGAGACCGCCCAGGCGCAGAAGGGGACATCTGCCTGCTGCTTCCGCTTGTCATCGGGATACAGCCGTGTGACCGGCTCGAACGCCGCTGTGCGATATCCGGCGGAGTCCAGCAGGGTGAACAGGTTCTGCGGCGCTTCGGCACGCGTCATTTCCCGGTCGCTCAGCGGGAGGCGGCCGGTCAACAGCGCCGGCACGGCGAACGGGGTGCGCGCGTGGACGGTCGTCGCATTGCGATACCAGTTCGCAGTTCCGGCCAGCCGGGCGAAATTGGGATACCGGACGGCATCGATCTCCCGCTGTTCGTTCTGCAGTGAGAGGCCACAGATTTCATCGAGGATCAGCATGACCACCGGAGCCGGCTTTCCGACCACCGTGGGAGGTTGCGGCAACAACGACGTCAGGATCGTCGCCGCTGCGCCCGTGTTGAGAAACCAGGCAGGGAAGGCGAGCGAGCCGATGGCAGCGATGCGGAATACTGACTGCAACCGCCGACGTCCCATGGCTCGCCAGGCCGCCAGAAAGCCCGCGATCGCCAATGCGATCGTGAGCAAGCCGGCCAGCCCCTGCTGCTTGAGGATGACGATGTTCAGCAGGCTGCGGCCGACCAGCAGGCAGAAACATGCGACCAGCATCGCGACGGACGACCGGTGCACTCGCGACCGCAACTGCAGCGAAACCCGGCCGGCCAGACATTCCGCGATCCACAACAGGGTCGGTGGTCCGAAGTAGATCAGGAACGTCAGGCATACCAGTCGCAGCGGTGTGGTGCCCGTATCGAGCAGGAACGCGGACTGCGTCGACAACCTGACAAACAATGGCTGCGCGACGGCAAACGCGCAGCATCCGAGCAACGTCCAGTAGCCGCTGCCGGCCTCCGGAACGGTCGACTTCGCGCCTGGTTGGTGGCTCGCGCCATCCGCCTGTTGCATGGTGTCGAGTCGGTTGAAGTCGAGATCGATCGTGGTCAGTTCAAGCCGGCCTGCCGTGTGGCTTCCGCGTGAAACAGATAACGCGTTCCCGATGGCAGGGTTTCGCAGCGTCGGATGTGAAAATGCTTCGACAGCAGGTGCTCGAAGGATTCCCGCGTGTAGTCGGCGTACTGATCGGGCTTGTTCCGCAACAGCAGCTGGGTCTGCGGATCCTGCTTGTCGACGAATTCGATGACGAGATCGGCGCCCAGTGTGGCGAACCAGTCGACGAGGTCCGCCAGCAGCACGTTGTGGCCGATCACGAGATGGTGGATCACGGCCAGGCACAGGACGAGGTCAGGCCGGCCGCGGGACGGCAGATCGCGGCGCTCGAGCCCGCGCCAGCCACGGGACGGGGACGGGTCGACCAGGTCAATCACCAGTGGCAGCACCCGTGGAGTGCGATCCCTACGCAGCCGCTGGTACAGGTCATCGATGGCGCGATGATCTCCGTCCATCGCCACGACGGAGTCG
>JAEUIG010000719.1 GCA_016795125.1 Planctomycetaceae bacterium
GGCAAAAGACTGTAGCCGGGTGTGGAGCTTCGCACGCCGAGAGGCGGGCGGAGCGGAACCCCCGGTCCCAACTCGATTCCCGCGTCCCGCCCCGACAGGGGCGGCCGTCAACGTGGTCGAACGAATGGATTTACATTCCACCGGCCAATTGCCGCATTTGAAGACGATCAGAACAGATGCCCTTCAGGCGTGCTGATCGTCGTCCCGCAGCGGGGCGCGCGATCGCAGCCGACGGCGCATCAGTTCCAATGGAAGCGGCGATTCCCTCGGGGCGCGAACGATGTCCATCGTCGCCGGCACGTCGGTCAGCCCCCGGAGCCGCTGCCACAGCGGACCACGCAGCAGGCCGTCCGCATCAAAGGCCTCTGCCGGCCAGAACGCCATGAGCGAACGCAACATGGCCCGATGAGTCTGGATTCGATCCTCATCCTGGACGAGCGACGGCGGCATGGCCAGCCGCAGGCTGACGAGCGTCAGATACTGGGCGGCGGTCGATGCGGCCCCGGTCGACTTTCTCGCGAATCCCTGCATCCGGTCCGCATCGATGGCGAACTGGACCGCCGGCTCCGGCAACGGCAGGTTGCCCAGCAGGCAGTCGCACCAGCGTTCGGTCTTGCGCCGCAACTGGTTGATCCTGAGCAGTGCGCCCAGCGGCTGCGGTCCAGTGACCAGCCGCGACAACACCCAGTGTTTGGCCTGCATCACGTCCAGCAGGGCCGACCGGGCAAAAGGACTGGCGGCGCGGCGGCCCGTGCGGGCATCGCAGATCGCGAACACGCCCGCGACGATGCGAATCGTCATTTCCGTGACCAGCACTTCCTCGGCCAGCGACACGAGCGGAGCGGAGCCGTTGGCAAGTGCGGGGGGTTCGAGGCTCAGCCACCATTGCTTCAATAGCTTCCGCGACAGCTGCGAGTATTCCAGCAGCGATGCAGAGGCAGGCGCCCGGGCGCCGGACACCAGCGCGGGGGCGTGGGCCGCGAACAGTCCCGACACAAGTGCCAGATCACGAATGGAGAGCGGAGAGTGCGACATTGAGAATGCGAACAGTGAGCGCGTGTCTGGCGGCGTGCCGAAAGGCGAATCGGGCCAGGCCGGCGCCGGTGTCCTGATCGGACGCGGCGATTGCGGCAACGACTGCTGAACGCAAAACGGATGCCGGAACTCCCGCCTGCACGCGAGACCAGGACCGCACGAGCGAAAGCGCCGTCTGTATCGATGCTTGCGGGACGCGCATCGCCGCAAAGAACTGCAAACTCCCCGCTCGCCATGCCGGCGGATGTTGCCTCAATGCAACATGCGTGGTGCCCGAGGCGCGCGGCGCTGCCCCGCCTGGTCGGGCGGGGCAGTGCGAGGTCGTGTTAGTCCGTCAGGAGAGCCGGTTGATCGTGCCCGATGATCAGTTGCTGCCCATCCCCAGTCCTTCGCCGCGGCTGCCCGCACTCATGATGTTTCCGCTGCGATCCGTCTGAAACCCGTTGTAACGAAACGATTGATTGACGCTGCCGAACGCGTCCCCGACGTCGTTCAGCTCGTTATTGACGCCGTGGGACACCTCGCTGAGTCCGACCACCATGCCGATCACGAGGATCGTGGCAATCAGCACCAGTTCGGCCGACACGATGAATCCGGCATCGTCGCGAAACAGTTGCAGGGCGAGAGACTTCATCACATTGGTCCTGGGCGGAGACCGCCGGTCACGAGGGTCAGGTGTCGTCGCGGGAACGTGGTCAGCGTTTTGGGAATCCCGCGTTGTCCGATGCCTGGTTCGTTAAGTCGTTTGTCGTGCCGGAACTGTTAAGCAATCTGAATGCCGAACCCCGCCGCGCGCTCAGAAAGTTGAACATGCGCTAACCCGGGTGAACACCAATCCCCCTGCCGGAACGCGGGTTACATCAATGAGCGGCCGGTTCGTAGATTTCCGATCCCAGCGCACACCCTCATCCAGTCCATGTTGCCGCACGGCAACACGTCGCCGCGCAGCAACACCACATTCCAGAGCGGGCTCCCCTTGAGGCCTTCGGATTTCGTCACCTACGATGGCCGCCATGCCGAATCCCACTGCTCGCATCGTCTTAATCACCGGCGTCTCTCGAGGCCTGGGGCGCGCCATGTCCGTCCGGTTCGCTGAAGCCGGTTGGACTGTCTGGGGCTGCAGCCGGACCGCAACTGCAGTCAACGAACTGCGGTCGAAGCTGGCGCCCCCCCATCGCTTCGAGGCAGTCGATGTCGCGGACTCCGCCGCCGTGGCCGCCTGGGGCGCGGAATTGCTGAAAGCTGGGGAGGCGCCCGACCTGCTCATCAACAACGCGGCCGTCATCAATGCCAACGCCCCCTTGTGGGAAGTGCCACCGGACGAGTTCTCGATGGTCATCGACGTGAACCTCAAGGGCGTGCATCACGTCATCCGGACATTTGTCCCCGCAATGATCGCGCGACGCCGCGGCATCATCGTCAATCTCAGTTCCGGCTGGGGACGTTCCACATCGCCCGAAGTCGCCCCGTATTGCGCGACCAAATGGGGCATCGAGGGGCTGACCAGTGCTCTTGCGCACGAACTCCCGCAGGGAATGGCGGCGGTCGCCCTTAATCCCGGCATCATCGATACAGACATGCTCCGCAGCTGTTTCGGCGCCGATGCGGGCAGCTATGACGGCGCCGACGCCTGGAGTCGACGGGCCGTGCCGTTTCTGCTGAGTTTGACGCCGCGCCACAACGGCAAGTCCCTGGACGCTCCCTGACAATCTCTGCAGCGCAGCAGCGCGATTCTCCCGACCATACGGTCGCTGCTGGCGACTTCCCACATGGAATTCGCCGGTTCTGGCCTGCGCAGTTTGCCCGACCGCCGAACGCGCCGTAGTCTTACCGGCTTGCGGTACCGGCGCGACGAAAGCGCTGCGCCGCAGCATCCTACGACCGAAACAGGGCGCCGCAGGCGACCGCCTTGATTGTGGCCGACCGGCCGCGTGAGGATTGCGACCATGACCCCGGCGCCGGTGGAGTGGCTGGACGCTCCCCCCCGACAAGACGAGCCGCATCTCGCCATCCTGGCCGGCGCCCGCTCACATTCCAACCTGCCGATTGACCCTGCCGCGGCCTACTCCCAGCTCACCGGACTGCCGTTCGGCCTGGCCGACCTTAACAGCGGCATGCTGACCTATGCGGCCTTCGTCGAGCTGTGTCCGGTACTCAAGGACGAAGTGGTCGCCGCCTTCCGCAACGGGCCAGGTCCACACGTCGTGGTCGACCATGACGAAGACCTCATCTACTACGCCGTGCGGGTCCCCGGGGAATCGACCCGCGAAAAGCTCGCCGTCGGGTTCATCCCGCGCGATATCCATGCGCCTTCGGACTGGCTCCGCGAATCCGCGCAGCAGGCCGACTGGAGCCGTGCCGAGCTGCAACGCTGGATCGACGGCATTCAGCCGGCGTCGGCCGACGTGCTGCCCCGGTTGCTGCGGCTGGCGGAAATGCAGGTCTGCGCGGCCCAGGACGCCCGCATCTCCCGGCATGTGGACGAACTCGCCGGGCAACTGGACGCGACGTACGAAGAACTCAGCCTGCTGCACGATCTGGCTCGCAACCTCCGGGTGTCACTCGATCCCGTGGAACTTGCCCAGACCTGCGTGCACCGGCTGCACCAGGCGCTGAACGCCGAAGGCTGCTGCGTCCTGCTGGTTCCCAGGGATGCTCCAATGCGGTTCGTGTGCGACGGCCGATTGCCGTGCGACGA
>JAEUIG010000728.1 GCA_016795125.1 Planctomycetaceae bacterium
AGACTCCGGCCGCGACCTGCTGCACACTCACTCGCAGTTTCTGCAATTTAACCACGATCAGGATTCCAGTTCTTGAAGAGGGGATGCGCCGAAACATGCGGAATAAACAGTCCACGGCACCGGCGGTCGCCGGTGCCGTGGATTCCGCAATTGAGACAGCCGTCAGAACTGAGAGACTAGAACTCTCCGAGGACAAAGCCGTCCGAGCAGCTGGCCATCATCTGCTGGACGCGCAGGTCGGTGTTCTCCGAGAGGAACCGGCCGCTGCCGTCGGCGAGGAGCAGGTGACCGCCGCCGACGTGCCAGCTGCTGAACCCTTCCATCGGCATGCTGTGTCCGTTGGCGGAACCGCGACGGTTCCGGGCGAGCACCATGGTGAAGTCGATGCAGGGATTGTTCATGCCGCACAACACGCCAGAGAGGTTCGCCATGAAGTGCACGTTCGTGTTGACGCGGATGGCGGACGCCCAGGTCCAGTAGAACGAGTTGTTGTAGTTCGACGCCAAGCCCACGTACATGGTTTCACCAACGAGGATCTGGTTGGTGGTGCCGTCCGTGATGGCATTCACGCCCTTCGAGGAGTTCAGGTGGATCGGGCCGTTGTTCCAGGCCGGCCGGATGTTGGCGTTGACCACCGTGTTCGGCAGCGTCGCCGTCGGCTGGTTGTTGAAGCACGGCATCATCGGGTTGTTGGAGAACGGCTGGTTATCCGTCGAAGCGTTGGGCGGCAGGGTGCCGTCCACCGCCGCCGCGCCTGTCGCGGGATCCGTCTTGAACGACGGGCCGCCGCCGCCCATGCAGGCGTTGTAGTTGTTGGTGTACTTGTCCGAGTTGATCACCGGGCTGGACGGGCAGCGGAATCCCGGAGGCGATTCCCGCAACTGCAGCGGGTAGTTCGGCGAACCGGGCGGGTTCTGATGGTCTACGCGACCGAAGAACGGCATCGCCGAGTTGAACTGGTTGTACAGCGGAGACTGATCGATGTACGGCAGGACCTGCACCGTCCACGGGGCGCGGACATAGGTCGCATTGCTGGACAGCGCACCCGCGGCCACGCAGTCGTTGCCGCCGCCGTTGGTGGGGCTGCGGACGTTGGTGTCGGCGAAGCCGTCGTACACCTGGCCCGGCGGGAACATGTTGAACGCGTCGTGATAGTTGTGCAGCGCCAGCCCGAATTGCTTCAGGTTGTTCTTGCACTGCGTGCGGCGAGCCGCCTCGCGCGCCTGCTGCACGGCCGGCAGCAGCAGGGCAATCAGAATCGCGATGATCGCGATAACCACCAGCAGTTCAATCAGTGTAAAGCCTCGACGTCTGGGAGCGCGAATCATGCCACGCCTTTCTGGTTGAAATCATTCGAGAATTGAGAATTGCACCAAAAAACTGCAAGCGAGCGGCGTCCGGAATGGCAGCAGGAGCGCCCGTCATCTCTGAAAACCTGTGGGCCAACCTCCTTTCGCACACGTCGTCAATGGAAGAAAGTTTCCGCCGCAAAAAAACGGAGCGGAAGCGAACAATGAATCCAAGAGAACTGCAATAGAACCTGCCGCCAGGCGGGAACCCGCCGATGCTGAATTTGATTACATCCAATTACATGGCGTGTGTCAACTAAATGTCGCCTGTCAACGACCCCACCCGTCGCGGGCGATTTCGTGACGGGTGGTCGTCTGCAGAGAAATGGCGAGGGATGGGCGATTGGGTATCGGCCGCCCCTGCCGCAGGTCAACAGGACTTTGGGCAGCATCCGCCATCGCGACACTGCCGCGCCGCCTATTCGCGTTTCAACTTCTGCAACCGTTTCCCGCCGACCTCCGCGATGTAGATGTTCCCCTTGGAGTCGGCGGTGATCAGGTGCGGCGTCTTGAACTCGCCCGGACCATCGCCTTCGCCGCCCCAGGCGTTGACGACGACGCCGGCATCATCCAGCTGCATGACCTGCTGCTTGTTGCCGTCGGAAATGAAGATCCGCCCATCGGCGTCCTGGGCGATGCCGAAGGGCTTGTAACCCGTCCAGGTGTCGAGCAGCACGCCTTCGCGGTCAAAGATCTGAATCCGTTCGTTGTCGCGATCGGCGACAATGAGCCGCCCGTTGCGATCGACGACGGCGGCGTGCGGCGACTTGAACTGGCTCGGGCCGTTGCCCGGCTCACCCCAGGCCATTTCAAACTTGAGGTCCGGGGAATATCGCACGATGCGGGAGTTTCCATAGCCGTCCATGACGAACAAGTGGCCGTCGAGCCCGAATGCGGCATAGGTCGGCTGGTCGAACTGCGTGTCGCCGAGCCCCGGCTTATCCGCCTCGCCGAGCGTGTGGAGCAGCTTGCCTTCGGCGTCGAACCGGAACAGCGTGTGATGGACGGTATCGGTCACCCAAATGGTGTCCTGACCGTCGACGGAAATCCCGTGCCCCTTGCCGATCATGCCGGTTCCGAAGGACCGCAGGAACTTGCCGTCGGCGCCGAAACAGAGCACCGGCGGATCGACCCGCTGCAGTACGTACAGGTTGTCCTTGCTGTCGCACGCGACACCGGAAACGGCTCCCAGCGTGATGTCGGCCGGAATCTCGGCCCCCGGCAGGACCGGTGTGAAGCGGATCTCCTGGGCGACCGCGGCGGGAGACGGCGCGTCGGAGAGTGCAGCGATCGCGTACACCTTGGCGCGATCGCGGAGGAAAATCACTCCGTCGCTGACCGCCGGGGTCGCATAAAAATCCCCGGGAATTTCGTTAGCGGCGACGATTTCAAACTTGCGGCCCTGCTTCACAACGGTGCAGCGACCTTCGAGGCTGAGGAAGTAGACGTGCCCTCCCGCGACGAGCGGCGAGGCCTGATACCGCAGGCCGCCGATGCGTCCGCGCCAGACGCGGCTGCCGTCGGCGAGGTCGATGCACGTGCCCACGCCGTCATCGCGCACCGAGTAAATCAAACCGTCGGCGATCGTCGGCGTCGGGCAGTCCGCCATCTGCTTCAGTTTCCAGGACTGGTGGGACTCGGTGACGTCCCCGGTTCCGTTGGCACGCAGGGCGATCGCGAACTGCGCCTTGGCCGAGGCCGCGACGACCATCCCGTCACCGACCGCCGGCGACGCGATAATCCGCGCGTACTCCTCGTCCTGGAGTTCCAGCCCTTTGCTGGTCCACAACCGGGCGCCGGTCTCCGTATCATACGCGTCCA
>JAEUIG010000019.1 GCA_016795125.1 Planctomycetaceae bacterium
CGGTCTGCACTTCGAACGTCGCGGACCACGCCTCGGCCGCTTCATCATGCCCGTTGCGGGCCAGCATCTCGTGCACGATGGTCAGCGGCAGCATGTGCCACGCATCGCGATCGTAATGCGCCTCGATGCGCAGGAAGTCGAGCAGGCAGTACAGCATCTCGCCGTAATCGGACTGCGTCGTCGTCGTGTTGTAGTCGAGGAACCGGTCGAACCGGTCGACGACGATCGAGTAGATCGTCTCCAGGCACCACTGGGCGTCGTCCCGCGTCACGCGCCCGCTCCGCAAGTCGTCGAGCAGCTTCAGCGGCTGCAGCGGGTCTTCCTGCTCCTCGAGGTAATCCAGGAACCACGGCACGCCGTTGTGCAGGATCGCCCGGACATTGCCCAGCGTGAGCTGGCTGGCGTGGAACAGCTCCGAGCCATACTCGCGGATGAACGCCGCCAGCTCGTTCCAGTCCTCGTCGCTGCGCAGGCCGTCGACGGACGACAGCCGCATGGTGTTGCTGTGCTTCAGCCACAGCGCCTGGTACGGATCGACCAGCTCGCTGACGACATCGATCAGCTCCTCCGGACTGAACCGCCCGGACCGCCACTTTTTGGTCGATTGCAACAGGGTGTCCAGCGCGCTCCTCAGCGAGATCTGGAACAGCCGGTCGAACTCCGTGATCGCCTGCCCCTCCGGCCGCCAGCGGCGTTCCATCCGGAAGGCCGCCTGCAGCACATGCCAGCCTTCCCGCAGCAGGCCCAAAGGCGGCAGTTGCCGCAGCAGCATCCGGATGACGACCTGCACGTTCTGCGCTCGCAGCAGCGGTTCCGGTTCGCCGCCGTGGTCGAACGGGACATACAGCAGCGGCTGTTTTTCGACCCACTTGAGGAACGGCGGCAGCAGTGCGCTGACGGCCTCGGCATTGCGCTGCATGATCGCCGCGTACAGCGCCGCGACATGACGTTCCTCATCTCCGGTCGCGGCGGCCGGCGCGGCCCCGATCGCCCCCTGCAGCAGCCGCCGCGCATGCTTCAAGCAGACGGTCGTCGTGATGATCTGCGACAGCAGATAGTATTTCACCTGCAGCTGCAGGTCGTACTCGACGTTTGCATCGTGCTCGCCGGACGACGGCGCAATCTGGTATTTCCAGACCGTGAGCATCAGCCGCTGCAGGTCTTCTTCCCAGCGTTCGATCTGCCGCCGCCACTGGCCGACAGCCGTCTCGATCCGCCCGGCGAGCTCCGGCGTCTCCGCCGGATCGCGCGGTCCGGCCAGCCGGCACGCCGCAATCTGCCACATCTGCCCGATTGCGTTGAGGAACTTCAACCGCGGCTCCATGTCGCGGTTGATGACCTCGAATTCGGTATTGCGGAAGCCGGCCTCGTTTTCGAGTGTGTCTCCCCAGTTTCCGTCCGCCGTGCTGTCGCGGTACACGACGTCTTCGTAGGCGGCGCTGAACAGTTCGTCGCGCTCGTCCCCTCCCAGGTCCGCGCCGGACGGTTCGTCGTCCAGCGGTGATTCGTTCGACGGCTCCGGCGGCGCGACCTGCTCCAGTTGCGGTACGCCCCAGAACTCGTCCGCGTTCGCTTCCAGGTAGTCGAACATCCGCAGGATCGACGTCTTGCGGTCGACGCTGCCGATCGCCGGTTCGTCGGCCGTCACCAGCCGCATCCAACGGATCAGCAGTGAAAACAGCGAGTCGTCCGGCGATTCCAGGCCGACATCCTGGACCTGGCTCAGCCACTGCATCAGGAGGCCCATGGCCGCGACATGATCGTTCCGCTCCAGCAGCGCCGACACGACCTGTGAGTAGGCGTGCGCGCTTTCGAACCGCTCCACATGCTGCCGCCAGAAGGAGATGTCCCCCGCCGACGAACCGGCGCGACGCCATTCGGCCAGCGCGCCCGACACGTTCAGCGCCGCCTCCCACGACTCCAGGCCGCTCACGTCCGGCAGGTCTTCCACGACGTCGCTGCCGAACTGGTCCCACCACCGCGCCAGCCGTTCATAGCGCTGCGAGACCTCTTCCTGAATCTCGACGTGCCCCTGCGCCGCCGCCTCGGCCAGCGTGCGCGCGTAAGTGCCGAACACGTCCTCCATCAGCTCCAGCAGTGTTTCGATCCGGTTGTCGGGGATCGCGTCTTCGCGCGACGCGAACAGCGGGTACTGCCCCTGGAAGCCGAGGAAGTTCCACGGGTCGGCCAGCGCCCCGCATTCGACGCCACGATGGACGAGCGTCTCGAGTTCCCGCACATGTTCCAGCGCGTCGGGCAGCTTGCCCAGCTGCAGCAGCAGGCGGGCGCTGTTCATCCGGCATTGCAGGTCGCATTCGAAGCGGATCGACGCCGACGGGATTGCGCTCGCCTGCTGGCGCGCCGCGTCCGTGTACCCCATCCGCGCATACAGGTAAGCCAGTTCGCGATGCTGCACCTGCCTGGCGCCGTAACTGGCCAGGTACATGTTCAGGTACTGCCGCACGTGGCCGAACGGCTGCTGAGTCTTCCGCGCGATTTTTTCCAGTCGCTTGGCGCGAGCGCCTTCCGCCTCGGTCATCAGCCGCTGATAAAACGCGTCCCTCCGACGCGCGACCACCGGCAGCAGCGTGGAGAGCGAGACCGTCGAATCGTGCGTGTCCGGACCGGACCCGCTGATCGACGACGCCATCAGCATCGTCCCGCACAGCGCCGCAGCCGCGTCGAACAGCCGTTCGTCCCGCTGCTTCGGCCCCTCGGAGTCGATCCACTCCTGCAGCGCGTCGACGATGATCTTGCGGATCACGAACCGCCGGTAGTTCCCGTGCACATCGATGACGTGCGGGTCCCATTCGCCGAACATGTAGTTCGTGCGCTTGTTCACGGGGTGCAGATGATCGTGCGAGCGGAGATCGATGCAAAGCTCGTCCAGGTGCGACCGCCGGAAATGCGACTCCTCGAACAGGTCGGCCGACGTCTCTTCCAGAAACGTCATCGTGCGCGCGATCAGGTCGTGATACTTGCCATGCGCTGCGCCGACGCCCGCCACATAGACCGGCAGCGGGCGGAACCGCTCGTGACTGTACAGCTCCATCTGCCGGCCGTTCTCCAGCACCGCGACCGGCCGGTAGCCGACGTAATCATTGAGCTGCCGGACCGCGCCCTCCACGATCCGCTCGCGCTCGTCCCACGGTCCCCCCTGCGACAGCACCGCGTCGAAGAACGCGCCCAGCAGCAGCGGCTGCTCGAAGTCCTCGTCCGTCAGATGCGACAGCAGATCGGCATGGTGCGCGCGGTATGCGGCCGGCACGTCTTCCAGGGCCAGCCCGACCACGGCTTGCGCCTGTGTGCAGTCGGCGAAGGCGCCCGGCGTGCCCGCCACCTGCTGCAGTTCCTCGCGCAGCATCGCCGCAAGACCGGCTGCTTTTTCCTTCTCCGGCGCGCGCAGCCACAGTCTGTCAAACTGCTGCAGGAAGGCCGGCTTGCGCTTGCCGCTGGAAAAATTCAGGTGTCCGAGGACCTCCCGCAGCGCTGACCGGTCCTCGTCGGAAAGCGGCTGAGGACGGCTCGGTTTCTTGCGCGACGCCATAAACTGGTTGTTTCCTGTTGCGAGCCGTTAATGCATGTCGCCAGCGTCGCGCAGCCTCGTGAGAATGTACGCCGCACCGTCGGTTCGGATACAGGCCACCTGCTGCATTGTGGCGCATCACGGTGCGCAGAGTAAAGCATTGAGTTTCCGAAAATGCGCGCCACGGCGATTCTGCCGCTCGCCACTCCTACGACCTGCAAACAGCAGCGGAATTCCGATGGAATTCCGTGCGCAACGGCGTAGAATCCATCCCCCGTCACCCCTTCTTCGACAGGCAGGAATTCGATGCTTCTCACCCCGCGCTGTTTATGTGCTGTTCTGCTCCCGCTGGTGTTGTGCGGCCTGTTCGCCGCGACCGAATGCGCGGCTGCCGACGACGATCTCCCCGGTCCGGCGGTTGGCGACGTGGCCCCAGACTTCAGTCTGAAGCTGCTCGGCGGCGAAGCGATCAACCTGTCCGACCTGACGAAAGAGTCGCCGGTCGTGCTCCTCGTGCTGCGCGGCTACCCCGGTTACCAATGCCCCCTCTGCACGAAACAGGTCGGCCGCTTTATCGCCGCCGGCGAAAAACTTAAGGACGCCGGCGCACAAGTCGTCCTGGTTTACCCAGGTCCAGCCGAGGGGCTGGACAAGCACGCCGCCGAGTTCGTCACCGGACAGACCTGGCCCGACAACTTCCACTTTGTCGTCGATCCGGACTACACGTTCACTCTCGCGTGGACGCTCCGTTGGGACGAGCCGATGGAAACGTCGTACCCGTCGACGTTCGTCATCGGCCAGGACCGCAAAATCCGCTTCGCAAAAGTCAGCCAGACCCACGGCGGACGAGCATCCGTCGACGAAGTCCTGGAAGCGTTGAAGCAGTAGATGTAGGGTGCGGCTCGCCGCACCGCACACTGCCCGGCATCGGTGCGGCGAGCCGCACCCTACTCACCCGAAGATGGCTTCAACGGGCGTGCCTTCTTCGATGAGCGGCACCGGGCGTCCTTGCGAATCGGGCAAGCGCAATTCGTGATCGATGCCGAGCGCCGAGTAGATTGTCGCCGCCAGGTCTTCCGGCTTCACCGGGTGCTCAATCGGATAGGCGGCCTCTTTGTCGGACGAACCGTACAGTCCGCCGCCGCGAACTCCGGCGCCGGCCACCAGTGCGGGGAAAAGTGTGCTCCAGTGATCGCGGCCCCAGTTGGCGTTCGCCCGCGGCGTGCGTCCCATTTCACCCAGGCACACCACCAGCGTTTCGTCGAGCAGGCCCCGCTCCTCAAGGTCGACGATCAGCGCCGACACCGCCTGGTCGGCGGTTGGCAGCAGGTTTTTCTTGATGTCGTCGCTGTTGCGATGCGAGTCCCAGCTGTAGCCGTCGACGCAGTCGTAATGCACGGTGACGAACCGCACGCCCGCTTCCACGAGCCGCCGCGCCATCAATGCGGACTGGCCGAACAAATGCCGCCCATATCGGTCACGCAATTCCGGCGACTCCTGACGAATATCCAGCGCCGCCCGAGTCCGTTCCGACGTCACCAGGGAAATCGCCCGCTCCTGGAACCGGCCGTAGTCGCGCAGCGGGCGCGTGCCGATCAGCCGCCGCGCATCGTCGAACTGCGTCAGCAGGGACGTGCGTTCCTGCCGGCGATCAATCGTCAGATGTTCGGAGGCGGCCAGTCCGGCGATTTCGAACGTGAGTTCTTCGTCGGTGCAGTCGCGCCAGTAGGGGTTGTCGTTGAGGTCGCGCTTGTCGATCTGAGTCGTAAGCGGGTTGTACGCGCGGCCGAGCCAGCCGGCATGTTCGCCAGGCCGCGGGTACTGTCCCATTTCCTGCAAGCGGCCGAGCGTGTTCGGCACGACCGCGTAGCTCGGCAGATCTCGCACAATGTCGGTACGCTGCGCCTGGTACTCGACAACCGACCCGATCGACGGCCAGTCCTTCGGCGTCGGGGAAAAACCCGCGCCGACCGGCACGTGCCATTTGTGCCCGGTCTGAACGTAGTGCCCGCCTCCGCTGTGGTCGTTCCACGGGTGCGTCATCGTCCGCACGATGCAGAACTTGTCTGAGACGGCCGCCAGCTTCGGCAGGTGTTCGCCGATCAACAGCCCCGGCGTGCGGGATGCGATCGGCATGAACGGCCCCCGGATTTTCTCCGGCGCATCGGGCTTGAGATCGAAGGTCTCCAGCTGGCTCGGCCCGCCGAACAGCAGCAGAAAGATGACCGACTTCGCCCGGCCATGTGCCCCGCCAATTGCGGCCTCGGCACGCAGCACCTGCGGCAGGCTGAGACCGAACAGCCCGGCCCCGGCCGCCTGCAGCAGCTTGCGCCGCGGCACCCCGTCACAGGCAGCGGTCGGTTTGCCGAGGATTTCGAGCATCGTTGGTTTTTCAGGCCAGCGGACGGATCAGGCGTCGCTGATGCATCCTACTTCGCTTCAAACACAACGGCAATCCGTTTCACACGCATCTGCGATGCGTCGCTAACCGGCAACCCCTTCCAATCGCTCCTTCCCCAGTCGCTGGCAGAAGTCCCCGAACGACTCCGCGCCCTCCCGCTGCGTCTTGAATGCCAGCAGCAGCGGCGAGAGCATCGGGGCAATCGAATCCTGCGGGACCTGGTCGGCATACACGAAGCCGAGCCGCTGGCCGAGCGGGCTGCCGCCGAGATACAGGGTGTACTTGTTCCGCGCCTTGCCGACGAGGCCGATGTCCGGCGTGTAGGGCCGCGCGCAGCCGTTGGGGCAACCCGTCATGTGGATCGTGATCCGCTCCTTCGCCAGCCCGTGCTGGGCCATCGTCTGCTCGATCTGCTCCAGCACGGTCGGCATCGCGCGTTCGGCCTCGGTGACCGCCAGGCCGCACGTCGGATACGCCGGGCAGGCGATCGCGTACCGCCGGGTCAGCGTGAGCTGTTCGGCCAGCGGCACGCCGTGATCGCGCAGCGTCTTTTCAATCGCGGCGCGGTCCGCCGGATTGATGTCGCACAGCAGCATTCCCTGCAGTGCGGTGTTGCGGCACCGCATGTTGTACTTGCCGAGGAGGGCGCGCAGCGCGCTTTTGACCCGGACGTTGCCTTCGTCCTTAATCCGGCCGTTATCGATGTTGATGCCGAGGAACAGCTTGCCGTCCCCCTGTTCGTGCCAGCCGAGGTGATCGTCGACCTCCGTAACGTCCGTGGGATGCAGTTCGGCCAGCGGGCGGCCGTAATACTCCTCGACCTTCGCTTTGAACTTCTCGATGCCCCAGTCGCTGATGAGATACTTCAGGCGGGCCTGCGCGCGATCGTCTCGGCGGCCGAAATCCCGCTGCACCTTGACCACGGCTTCGGCGACGGCGACGGCTTCTTCCGGCGTGGTGAACGCCATCCGTTTCGCGACGGCCGGGAACGTGTTCTTCTTCGCGGGCGTCATGCCCATGCCGCCGCCGACGAGCACATTGTAGCCGATCAGCTTGCCGTTCTCGCAGACGGCGAGGAAGCCGAGGTCGTTCGCGTAGATGTCCACGCAGTTGTCCTGCGGCAGGGCCACCGCCATCTTGAATTTGCGCGGCAGGTACGACTGGCCGTAGATCGGATCGGCCACCGGCGCGTACTCGTGGACCTTCTCGGTCGTGTCGCCGTCCTTCAGCCAGACCTCGTAGTAGGCGGTCGTCTTCGGGCGGAAGTGATCGGCGAGCGAATCCGCCAGCGACTGCATCTGCCGGCGGACTTCGTCGTTGGCGATGGGCGCGGGGCAGCACATCACGTTGCGGTTCACATCGCCGCAGGCGGCGATCGTGGTCAACTTGCTCTCGTTGATGCCGCGGATCGCGTCGCGCAGCGTCCCCTTCAGGATGCCGTGGAGCTGAAACCCCTGGCGGTCGGTGATCCGCAGCGTGCCGTTGCCGTATTTCTCGCACAGGTCAAGTTCGGCGAGGACCTGTGCGGCGGTCAGTTTGCCGCCCGGGATGCGGGTCCGCACCATGAACATGAACTGCTTGCCGCCGGAGCGGTGATCGCGGTCGTCCTGCTGGTACGTGCCATGATGCTTGAGGAGCATCACGTTGTCGTGCGTGAACTCCGGCTCGCTGTTGGCGAGTTCGGCGGCGATCGTGCCGTACAGCCCGCGGCTGTTGAACTTGACCTCTTCGGCGTGGCTGGCCTTGCCCGGTTCCGCCATCTGCTTGCTCCGTAACCCGTAGGGTGGACTGTGCCCACCAGATCATTGCCGAATGAGCGGCGGGGCTCGACCCCGCCGGAGCCCACCGGCGCACTCCGGCACTCGTTGATGGAGAGATTATAGTACCGCCGCCGACCGGCGATAACGCCAATGCCGGGACCCTGCTGACGGCGTCTCATTCTTGGGACGCCAGGCCGTCACGCTTCACGAGTCCCAGGAATTCCTTCGCACTGACGATCGTTATTCCCTCGATCGGATCGAGTTCCAGAAGGTGATGATCTCCGGATACAACGTGTGATGCGTCTGCCAATATCGCAGTTTCAATGATCTTGTCATCATCCGGATCAGCAGCGACCCAGCCTGTCTGTCCCAGCAGTGACACCACATGCGACATTCTGCGAAATTGGCTCAATCTCTGATCGGCCGACAACGCGTCATCGCCAAATCTCTCGATGAGCTTCTCTCGAAGTTCATCGAGAATGGGTTCGGACAGCACCAACTGGATCAAACCGGCTTCCGCAGCCAGTATGCACTCGTACGCTGCGCTGCGCCGCGCCGCGCCAAAACAGGCCTGAGATCAGAATGTTCGTATCGAACACGGCCCGCATGTTTGACGCTCCCGCCACCAACAACCCGGTCACTCATGGAGCAGTTCATCGATCAGTTGTTCCCGCGCTTCGTCCGAGAGTGTCGACCAATTCAAGCCACGCTGGCGAGCGATGGCTTCAAGTCTCGGTCCAAAACTTTCAATCGCGCGGTCGAGAAACTGTGAACCCGGTAGCAGACGCCGAATCGCCTCTTTGCGCGCGCTGGGCGACAATTGATCCAAGCTCTCCAGTATCTGTTGTTCAGGCACGTCAATCTGGGGCATAGCTGCATCCTGTGGGGACACGAATCCGTGCGCCTCATTGTATCAGGAGAGCACGTTCCAAGGGCAGATGTGTGTCTGGCTCACGCGAACATCTGCGGCAAACACGCCATGCTGCGGAACATCGCCGCGCTGGTGTCCGATTCCACTGCGACACGCCGCAGGTCCAGCGGGTTCACTCCCGCCGGGCGGTTGAAGCCCCCGTAAT